>NZ_SZWJ01000076.1:0-20514 GCF_012184455.1 Caulobacter sp. SSI4214
GCCGGAGCGCCGGGCACGTCCTGCGGCTTGCCGATCAGGATGTCGACCTTGGCGCCGCCGCGCAGCTTTTCGAGGATGTCGCGGACCTGATCATAGGTCAGGAAGCGCACGATCTGCGGCCGGGCGGCCTCCAGGGTGATCGGGTCCTCGGTGCGCTTGTCCTCGACCTTGACGATGACCCAGCCGCCCTCGGCCGCGAACGGCCCGACCAGCTGGCCCTTCTGGGCGTCCTTCAGCGCCGCGCCATAGGGCTCGGGCATCACGTCCAGGGTGAAGTAGCCGAGGTCGCCGCCGTTGAATCGGGTGGCCTGGTCGGTCGAGCGCTCCATGGCCAGGGCGTCGAACGAGGCGCCGGAGGCCAGCAGCTTCTTGACGCTCTCGGCCTCGGCCTGGCTGCCGACGATGATCTGGCGGGCGCGGATCTCTTCCGAGCGCTTCGACAGCTTCTGCTGCTCGGCGTAGAGCTTGCGGATGGCGTCCTCGGTGACGGCCTTCTCGACCACGCCCTCGACCAGCATGTCGCCCAGGATGCGCTCGCGGGCGGCGGCCAGGCGGCGCTGGGCGATCGGATCCTTGTCCAGCTTGCGCTTGGTCGCCTCCGCGGCCAGCAGCTTCTGGTCGATCACCTCGTCGAGACGCTGGCGGAACACCTCGCTGGAAATGTCCAGCGGCTCGCCTTCGCTGATCAGGCCCTGGGCCACGGCCTCGCGCTTGACGTCGGACGCCCAGATCACCTGGCCGTTGACGCGGGCCACGGCGGTGTCGCCCGGCTCCGGCGGCTTCTCGGCGACCTTGTTCTGGCCGCACGCCGCCAGCAGCAGCGCGCAGGTCATGGCGCTGATCAAACTCACGAGACGGACAGAGGACTTCAAGGCCAAGATCTCCGGCTTTGCTTACAAAGCGCTCTAGCGTGCTTTTTCGTCGAGTGGAAACGGCTTCGGCGCGCAAAGCGTTCGGCCGGGGGCTTTCCCGCCCCAGTCCCAAAGAAAAACCCCGTGAAAACCAAGTCCGACGTCCTCCGCGGCCCCTCCGAAACCCTACTGATGACGGGGGCTTCGCGTTGACACCAAGATGGCCGGTGCTTAAGTCTCCGGCCGCGTTGGAATAGCGGATTTGTCCGCCGCTCCAGCGCGCCCTCACTTCCGTAGTCGAGGCCCTCGAAGCCTTAGCGCCGGCCTCCTCGTCCAAACCGTCCCTCCGGATTCCCTCTTCATGCTTGGTCTCGCCAAAAAGCTCTTCGGCTCTTCCAACGAACGCAAGGTCAAGACCTTCCAAGCGCGCGTGGCGAAGATCAACGCCCTCGAGCCGGAATACGCGGCGCTCTCCGACGAGGCGCTGAAGGCCAAGACCGCCGAGTTCAAGGCCCGCCTGGAAAAGGGCGAGACGCTGGACGGCCTGCTGAACGAAGCCTTCGCCGTGGTCCGCGAGGCGTCCAAGCGCGTGCTCGGGATGCGCCACTTCGACGTCCAGATGGTCGGCGGCATGGTGCTGCACTTCTCGGGCATCTCGGAAATGCGCACCGGTGAAGGCAAGACGCTGGTCGCCACCCTGCCGACCTATCTGAACGCCCTGGAAGGCAAGGGCGTCCATGTCATCACCGTCAACGACTACCTGGCCCGCCGCGACGCCGACTGGATGGGTCAGGTCTACAACTTCCTGGGCCT
Source organism: Caulobacter sp. SSI4214 (assembly GCF_012184455.1). Taxonomy (NCBI): domain Bacteria; kingdom Pseudomonadati; phylum Pseudomonadota; class Alphaproteobacteria; order Caulobacterales; family Caulobacteraceae; genus Caulobacter; species Caulobacter sp. SSI4214. Next base: position 1,665 of record NZ_SZWJ01000076.1, read on the forward strand.
CTCCTACGGCGTCATCGTCAACGGCCTCTCCCAGGGCGAGCGTCAGCGCGCGTACCGCAGCGACATCACCTACGGCACCAACAACGAGTTCGGCTTCGACTACCTGCGCGACAACCTGGTCTACGACGTGTCGGAGATGGTCCAGCGCGGCCACAACTTCGCGATCGTCGACGAAGTGGACTCCATCCTGATCGACGAGGCGCGCACGCCGCTGATCATCTCGGGCCCCACCGAGGACCGCAGCGAGTTCTACAAGACCATCGATCTGCTGGTGAAAGAGCTGATCAAGGACAAGGGGACCTACGACCACGACGAGAAGCAGCGCCAGGTCATCCTGACCGAGGACGGCCAGGAAAAGATCGAAGAGATCCTGATGTCGGGCGGCCACCTGGCCGAGGACTCGGCGGGCCTCTACGACGCGGCCAACGTCTCGGTGGTGCACCACGTCAACCAGGCCCTGCGCGCCAACATCCTCTACACGCGCGACAAGGACTACATCGTCAAGGCCGGCGAGGTGATCCTGATCGACGAGTTCACCGGCCGCATGATGACCGGACGCCGCCTGTCGGAAGGCCTGCACCAGGCCATCGAGGCCAAGGAAGGCGCCGACATCCAGCCCGAGAACCAGACCCTGGCCTCGGTGACCATCCAGAACTACTTCCGCCTCTACACCAAGCTGTCGGGCATGACCGGCACGGCCTCGACCGAGGCGCAGGAATTCGACGACATCTACAAGATGGGCGTGTCGGAGATCCCGACCAACCGTCCGATCCAGCGCATCGACGACGACGACGAGGTCTATCGCACCGAGCGCGAGAAGAACCAGGCCATCCTCAAGCAGATCGCCGACTGCCACGTGCGCGGGCAGCCGATCCTGGTCGGCACCGTGTCGATCGAAAAGTCGGAAGAGCTGTCGAAGCTGCTGTCCAGCTACACGTTCGAGAACGACGGCAAGAAGCAGAAGGGCATCCCGCACCAGGTGCTGAACGCCCGCTTCCACGAGCAGGAAGCCGGCATCGTCGCCGACGCGGGCGTTCCCGGCGCGGTGACCATCGCCACCAACATGGCCGGCCGCGGCACCGACATCCAGCTGGGCGGCAATGTCGACATGCGCCTGGCCGCCTGGAAGCAGCAGCAGAAGGGCATGGGCCTGGAGGTCGACCACCAGGACGAACTGGCCCAGAAGGCCGCCATCGAGGCCGAGATCGCCGACAAGAAGGCTCAGGCCCTGGCCGCCGGCGGCCTGTTCGTGCTGGGCACCGAGCGTCACGAAAGCCGCCGCATCGACAACCAGCTGCGCGGCCGCACCGGACGTCAGGGCGACCCGGGCCGTTCGAAGTTCTTCCTGTCGTGCGAGGACGATCTTCTGCGCATCTTCGCCGGCGAGCGCCTGGACGCGATCATGCGCACCTTCGGCGTCCAGGAAGGCGAGGCGATCACCCACAAGTGGCTGAACAACGCCATCGCCACGGCGCAAAAGCGCGTCGAGCAGCGCAACTACGAGATCCGCAAGAACCTCCTGAAGTACGACGACGTCGTCAACGACCAGCGCAAGGCCGTGTTCGAGCAGCGCCAGGAGTTCATGGAGAGCGACGATCTCTCCGAGATCATCGTCGAGATGCGTCACGACACGATCGACGATCTGGTCACCCGCCACCTGCCGCCCAAGGCCTATGCCGAGCAGTGGGACATCGAGGGCCTGACCGAGCGCGTGAAGTCGATCCTGGGCATGGACCTGCCGATCGCCGAATGGGCCGCCGAGGAAGGCATCGCCGACGAGGAGATCAAGACGCGCATCACCAAGGCGGCCGACGACTACGCCGCCCAGCGCGAGGTGATCATCACGCCCGAGCAGATGCGCCAGGTCGAGAAGAACTTCCTGCTGCAGATGATCGATCTGCAGTGGCGCGAGCACCTGATGCACCTGGACCACCTGCGCAACGTCATCGGCCTGCGCGGCTATGGCCAGCGCGATCCGCTGAACGAGTACAAGACCGAGGCCTTCTCGCTGTTCGAGAAGCTGCTCGGCGACCTGCGCACCAACACCACCCGCTGGCTGATGACGGTCGAGATCGCCTATGCAGAGCCCGATATGCCCGAGGCGCTGTCGGGCCTGCAGGAGGTCCACCTGGATCCGCTGACCGGCGAGAACGCCGCCGTCGCCGGCGCGATTCCGGACGGCCTGTCGCCGGAACAACGCGAGGCCCTGCCGGTCTCGGCCCTGCCGGAAGGCTGGGAAAACACCAGCCGCAACGGCCCCTGCCCCTGCGGCTCGGGCAAGAAGTTCAAGCAGTGCCACGGCTCGCTGGTGAAGTAAGCCGGGTCGAGCCCCGGGGGCTCTCGCCGATCCGGTAGGCTCAACCGGATCGGATGAAGCGGCTCCGAAAGCGGCTCCGAAAAGTGAAAGCGCCGGACGACGATGTCCGGCGCTTTTTCTTGTCCGAAGCCAGGGCGTCAGCTGTCCGCCGAGCGCTTCTTCACCGGAACGCGCCGACGGGGTTCAAGCCGCGCTCGGCGGCCGGCGCGCCGTCCTCCTTCGGCCGGGCGGCGTATCGTCGGGCCAGGGTGGCGCAAACGAAGAGCTGCGCCTGATGGAAGATCATCAACGGCAGCACGATCAGGCCCACGGCGTGACCGGCGAACAGGATATTGGCCATCGGAATGCCGCTGGCCATGCTCTTCTTCGAACCACAGAACACGATGGCGATCTCGTCGGCCGTCGACATGCCGAGCTGGCGGCTGATCCAGGTGGTCGACACTATGACGATCGCCAGCATCGCCAGATCGACGCCGAGGATCGCCAGCAGGGTCACGCCCGAGACGCTTTTCAAGAGCCCGCTGGCGACCCCCGCGCCGAAGGCCGAATAGACGATCAGCAAGATCGACCCACGATCCACGGCGGCGGTGATCCGCAGGTGGCGCGAGAGCCAGGCGCCGATAAAGGGCCGGCAAACCTGGCCGGCGATGAAGGGCAACACGATCTGCAGACAGATGTCGCTCAGCGACGACAGGCTCAGGCCCTTCCCGGCCGGCGTGATCAGCGCCGCCAGGATCGGGGTGATGAAGACGCCGGCCATGTTCGACAGCGAGGCGCTGCACAAGGCCGCCGGCACGTTGCCGCGCGCGATCGAGGTGAAGGCGATCGACGACTGCACCGTGGACGGCAACAGCGTCAGAAAGACCAGGCCGGTCACGACGTCATCGGGCAGCCGCGACTTGGCCAGGACGCCGACCGCCACGCCGAGCGCCGGAAAGAGGACGAAGGTGCTGGCCGACACCAGGGCCTGCAGGCGCCAGTGGATCAGGCCTTCCCAGATCGCGCTCGGCGACAGCTTGGCGCCGTACAGAAAAAACAGGGCCGCGACGGCCCCATAGACCGTCTTGTCCAGCACCAGGGTCGCCCGCCCCCGGGCCGGCAGCACGAAGGCCAGGGCGACCGTCGCGATCAGGCAAAGCAGGTAGGGATCGAGCGGAAGACGCAGGCGACGCGCGGGCATGACGACCCTCCTCGTGAAACGACCGGTCTCAGCTAAAGGGTCGCGCGGACATTTTGAATTGCCATAATAACGATATCGGATATCATGAAACGTGATGACAGAGCGTCTCTTGTCTCCAGAGCTGCTGCGCAGCTTCGTGGCGATCGCCGAGACCGGCTCGTTCACGGCCGCCGGACGGGCGCTGGGACGGCAGCAGTCGACCGTCAGCCAGCATATCCAACGCCTCGAGACCCTGACCGGCCGACGGTGGCTGGATCGCGACACGCATGGCGTGGCCTTGACGCCCGAAGGAGAGGTCGCGCTGGAACACGCCCGACGCGTCCTGGACGCCAATGACCGGATGGCTCGGTTCCTCACCGCGACCCCGCTGCGCGGACGGCTGCGACTGGGAGCCTGCGAAGACTTCGTTCTGTCGGCCCTGCCCGACATCCTGGCCGCCTTCGCGCGACGCCACCCGGAGGTCGACCTGGAACTGGTCGCCGGTCTTAGCGAGACCCTCTACGAACGGTTCGACGCGGGCGCGCTTGACGTGGTGTTCGTCAAGCGGCGGTCGGGAGACCCTCGCGGGACCCTGGCCTGGCGCGAACCGATCGCCTGGGTCGGCCGGCCCGACCTGCGCCTCGATCCGGCGGAGCCGGTCCCCCTCCTGCTCTATCCGCCGCCAAGCGTCACCCGGGCCAAGGCGCTCGCGACCCTGGAGCGCGCGCGGAAAACCTGGCGCATCGCCTTCACCAGCACCAGCCTAGCGGGCCTGAGCGCCGCGGCCCGGGCGGGTCTTGGCGCGCTGCCCCACTCCCTGCGCCTGATACCGCCGGGCCTGGCCCCGATTTCAGCGCCGGACGTTCTTCCGCCTTTGCCGGACATTGAGTTCGTCGTGATGGGACCAGGCGGCCAGAACCCGGTCGCCGCGGCCCTGATCCAATCGGTTCTGCAATGGGCCTCGCGAGACCCCGTCCCGGTGAGAGCGAACCTCTAAGCGAGATCCGCCTCGCCGCTAGTGACCGACCGCGCGGCGCGACCAGCCCGGCCAACAGCCTTAGGGCCTCAGCACCAGGCCGACATCCGGCGCCGTCCGCCCCTCGAGCTGTTCCAAATAGGCCGCGCGGATCGCCTCCGCGCCTTGCCCGCCGGTCACCGTCAGCCAGCGCGGCGCGTCGGCCACGAACGGCGCCCAGGCCGCGCCATAGCGCTGCTCGAACGCGCCGCCCGGCCAGTCCTGACGACGCTTGGCGATGCGGTCGGGGGCGAAGAAGAAGGCCGGCCGGGGCCCCGGCAGCGCGGCCTGGACGCGCGGAACCTCCCAGTGCGTGCCGCCGACCAGGATCGAGGCCTTCAGGTCGTCGGCGAAGCGGTTATGCACCGCCGCCAGCACCGCCGAGTCGCCGGCGAAATCGACGAACGCCGCCGAACCGACGATCGGCGCGCTGGCGATGTCGTCATAGAGGACGACCTGATCGTAGAAGCCCAGGCCCTCGACGAAGGCCTTGTTTCGGGGCGAGGTCAGGCCGACCACCTTGACCGCCCAGCGCCGCTTCAACAGCGCCGCCAGGGCGATGGCGGTCTTGGACGAGGCGCTGGACAGGATCACCTGGGCCGCGCCGTGGAACCCCGCCTCGTCCAGTTGGTCCTCGATCAGGAACGAGGTCATGAACAGCGGCTGCAGCAGGGCGCGATAGGCCTCCAAAGGCTCTTCGTCGCCGACGGCCTGATACTGGTTGTAGACCAGCGCCAGCGGCTGACGATGCGGCGAGACGTCGGTGAAGCCGGTCTTGCCGACCTTGGCCTGGACGGTCAGGTGCGTCGACATCGGCCAATAGCCATAGAAGCGCTGGCCCACCGCGATCTCGGGATGGGCGCTTTCCTCGACCCGCGCGTGGCCCCAGACCGGCACGCGGCCGAAGCCCTCCGGCGCCGGGAAGAAATCCCAGTACTTCATCGCCTCGCCGAACACGGCGTAGGTGATGTTGTTGGCCGTCAGGGCGAAGCTTTCGATGGCCAGGCGAACATCGCCCTCGGCCAGCGGCGCCGGCTCGGTCTCGCGGATCTCGGCGCGGCGCAGATCGCTCTTGGCGACCAGCAGGTCCCAGCCCATGACGTTCTCTCCCTCTGTGCGCGGCAAAGCTAGGCGGCGGGCGGGAGGGCGTCAAACGCGCTTGTCGGGACGGCGCCATTGTCACCGGGACAATGTTTCCATTGCTCCGTCGATGGCGAGGGCGCAATCGAAGGACAACGCCGCCCCCGGAGCGCTCATGTCCCAAGCGTCCCTGCCCCTTCGCCATTTCCTGCTGGCCCTGGCCGTGGTGGCGGTGTGGGGCACGAATTTCGTGGTGATCCGGGTGGGCCTGAACCACCTGCCGCCGCTGCTGTTCGCCACCCTGCGCTTTACCCTGGTGCTGTTGCCGATGGCCTTCTTCGTCAAGCGCCCGGCGGTGTCTTGGGCCAATCTGGCGGCCTATGGCGTGCTGATCGGGGCGGGGCAGTTCGGCCTGCTGTTCGTGGCCATGAAGGGCTCGATCTCGCCGGGCCTGGCGTCGCTGGTGGTGCAGACCCAGGTGTTCTTCACGATCGGCATGGCCATGGGGATCAATCGCGAGCCGATCCGGGGCTTCCAGATCGCCGCCCTGCTGCTGGCCGCCTCGGGCATCGTGCTGATCGCCGCGCACGGCGGCGGCGCGGCCACGCCGCTGGGCGTCGTCCTGGTGCTGCTGGCGGCCGCCAGCTGGTCGGGCGGCAACATCGTCGCGCGCCAGGCCGGCGCGGTGAACATGCTGGCCTATGTGGTCTGGGCCAGCCTGTTCTCGATCCCGCCGCTCTTCCTGATGTCGCTGTGGCTGGAAGGCTGGCCGGCCATGGTCAAGGGCGTCACCGGCGCCGACGCCTGGACCTGGCTGGCCGTCGCCTGGCAGGCGGTGGGCAACACCATGTTCGGCTACGCCGCCTGGGGCTGGCTTCTGGCCCGCCACCCCGCCGCGACCGTCACCCCGATGGCGCTTCTGGTCCCGGTCTTCGGCATGGGCGCCTCGGCCCTGCTGCTGCACGAAGGCCTGCCCGCCTGGAAGCTGACGGCCGCCGCCCTGGTGCTGGCCGGGCTGGCGGTGAACATGCTTTGGCCGAAGCTGCGGATGCGGTTCGCGACGGCCTAAGGGGGGTTAGATGGCCAACTTGATCCAGCATCGCGTCACGTTGGCCCGCCGGGGCGAAAACCCCTACGTCATCACGCGGATGCCATCCGGCTGGTTAGTGATCGGCGACGTGCAACCGTTGCCGGGCTACTGCCTGCTGCTGGCCGATCCGGTCGTGGAGAGCCTCAACGCCCTGAGCGCAGCCGACCGCGCCCGCTACGCTTCGGATGTCGCGACGATCGGCGACGCCCTCCTTGCGGTGACTGGCGCCTATCGGATCAACTACGAAACCTTGGGCAATCTGGAACCCGCGCTGCACACCCACATCACGCCGCGCTACGTCCATGAACCTCGGTTTAAACGTCGCCTCCCCCGGGGCCTCGCCTATCCGCGCTTCCTCGCCCGCCGGTTTGACGCCGAACGCGACCAGCCTTTCATCACCGCGATGCGCGAGGCCTTGACCTCCCCCGCGTAAACCACCCGACCCTCCCTTCAAAACAGGGAGGCCGCCATGGCGACGCCGTTCGAGGTGAACTGGTCCCGCGACCAGATCGACAAGGTCCTGAGCCAGGTCCGCGCCTATGAGTTCCCACCGGCCCCGGAAGGCGGCGGCTGGGCCTATGGCTGCGACGCCGATTTCCTGAGGGACCTTTGCGCCTACTGGATCGACGGCTTCGACGTCGGCGCCGCCCAGGCCAACCTCAACCGCTTCCCGCAGTTCACCGCCACGATCGAGGACCTGGACATCCACTTCGTCCACGTGGTCGGCGAGGCGAAGGGCAAGCGTCCGCTGCTGGTCACCCACGGCTGGCCGGGCAGCCATTTCGAGTTCTGGGACGCCATCGAGCCCCTGGCCTTCCCCTCGCGCCACGGCGGCGACCCGGCCGACGCCTTCGACCTCGTCATTCCGTCCCTGCCGGGCTTCGGCTTCTCGGGCAAGCCCAAGCGGCCGCTGGGCCAGCGGGCCACGGCGCGCCTCTTCAACACGCTGATGACCCGCGAGCTGGGCTACGAGACCTATCTGGCCCAGGGCGGCGACTGGGGCGGCCTCGTCACCTCATGGCTGGGCCTGGATCATGGCGCGCACGCCAAGGCCATCCACCTGAACATGATCGGCCTGCGCCCCGCCGGACCGCCGACCACGCCCGAAGAGATCGCCTGGATCACCGGCTTCGGCGCTCAGATGGACCTCTGGGGCGCCTATTTTCGCCTGCAGGCCAGCAAGCCGCAGTCGGTCGCCTGGCTGGGCGCCAACAACCCGGTCGGTCAGGCCGCCTGGATCCTCGAGCGCTTCCACGACTGGGCGGACCTGTCGGAGAAGTCGTTCGAGCAGGTGTTCAGCCGCGACCAGCTGCTGACCAACCTGATGATCTACGTGATGACCGGCAGCTTCACGACCGGGGCCTGGTACTACCGCGCCATGCTGGAGGAAGGCGGGGCGGTCCTGGCCGAGGGCCAGCGCTGCGAGACGCCGACCGCCTTCGCCAACTTCCCCGGCGAGAGCATCTACAAGCCCCCGCCCCGCTCCTGGGCCGACCGCGCCTACAACATCACCCGCTGGAGCGAGATGCCGCGCGGCGGCCACTTCGCGGCCATGGAGGAGCCCGGCCTGTTCGTCGAGGACGTCCGGGCTTGGGCGCGCGAGCTCCCCTCCCCTTGATGGGGAGGGGTAGGGGTGGGGTGATGCCGCGATTGACGCCGAGAGGACGTTAAGGCCGCACTCACCCCCATCCCCGCCCTTCCCCCATCAAGGGGGAAGGGAGTTTCTGGACGGACTTCTCTCAGCGTGGCATCGGGGCTCCGTCCGCATCCAGGAGTTCGCGCCCGATGGCCCGTTTCGACTTCGCCTCCGACAACGTCGCCGGCGCCATGCCCGAGGTCATGGACGCCCTGGTCGCCGCCAATGCCGGAACCGCCTCCGGCTATGGCACGGACCATGTCAGCCGCGCGGCCGCCGACCGCATCCGGGCCCTGCTGGACGCCGACGCCGAGGTGCGGTTCACCGCCTCGGGCACGGCGGCCAACGCCTTCGCCCTCACGCTGCTGGCCCAGCCGCACGAGGCGGTTCTGGCCCACGAGCACGCTCACATCCGCACCGACGAGACCGGGGCGCCCGGCTTCTTCGGCCAGGGCGTCGGCCTGATCGGCCTGCCGGGCGCGTCGGGCAAGATCGAGGTCGCGGCGCTGGAAGCGGCCCTGGCGCGGCCCGAGGTCTCGTACAACCAGCCCGCCAACGCCCTGTCGCTGACCACCGCCACCGAATACGGGACGGTCTACTCCGAGCAACACCTGCGGGCCCTGATCGCGCCCGTGAAGGCCAAGGGCCATGGCGTCCACCTGGACGGCGCGCGTCTGGCCAACGCCGTGGCGGCCGGCTTCGACCTGAAGAGCGTGGCCAGGATGGGCGTCGACATCCTGGTGATCGGCGGCACGAAAGCCGGCTCGACCCCGACCGAGGCCGTCGTGTTCCTCAATCCAGCCCACGCCCGCCGCCTGGACGCGCGGCTGAAGCACGCCGGACAGTTGGTCAGCAAGGGCCGCTTTCTGGCGGCGCCGTGGCTGGGCCTGCTGGGCGAGGACGGTTCGACCGGTCCGTGGGCGGCCCGCGCGGCCCACGCCAACGCCATGGCCCAAAAGCTGGCCGGCCTGATGCCCTTCCCGATCCGCCACGCGGTCGAGGCCAACGGGATCTTCGTCGAGATGGACGAGCCGGCGCTGGAACGCCTGCGCGGCGAGGGGTGGTTCGTCTACCGCTTCCTGGACGGGACCGTGCGCTTCATGTGCTCGTGGGCCACGACGCCTGAAATGGTCGAAGACCTGGGCGCGGCGTTGAAGCGGGTTCTCTAACCCTCTCCCTTCGGGTGAGGGCGGGGCCCGCCGCGAAGCGGTGAGAGTGTGAGGGCTCAGGCCCGCGACCGCAGTAGCCCCTCATCCCCCCACGCCCGCGGCGCGGGTCCCGCCTTCTCCCGCTGGGAGAAGGTTTCCCTCACGGGCTCCACCCCCAGCATCTTGGCGATCTCCGCCGCGGGAGCCGGGCGGCTGATGAAGTAGCCCTGGATCTCGGCGCAGCCCTGGCCGCGCAGCGCGTTCAGTTGCTCCAGCGTCTCCACGCCCTCGGCCGTGGTGACGATGCCCATCGAGGAGCCCAAGTCCAGCACGGCCTTGATGATGGCCATGGCGTCGCTGTCTTCCAGGATGTCGCGGACGAAGGTCTGGTCGATCTTGATCTTGTCGAACGGGAAGCTGCGCAGATAGCTGAGCGAGCTGTAGCCGGTGCCGAAATCGTCCATCGAGATCCGCACGCCCAGGGCCTTCAGGTCGTGCAGCATGGTCATGTTGGATTGACTGTCCTGCAGCAGCACCGACTCGGTGATCTCCAGCTCCAGGCGCTGGGCGGGCAGGCCCGAGCCCGCCAGGGCCGAGACGACCGTGCGCACCAGGCCCCGATCGCGGAACTGGGCCGGCGACAGGTTCACCGCCAGGCGCACGTGATCCGGCCATTGCGCGGCCTCGGCGCAGGCCTTGCGCAGCACCCATTCGCCCAACGGGACGATCAGGCCGATCTCCTCGGCCAGGGGAATGAAGTCGGCCGGCGAGACCATGCCCCGCTCCGGGTGGCGCCAGCGCAGCAGGGCCTCGCAGCCCGTCACCCGCTCGTCGCCCAGATTGTACAGCGGCTGGTAGAACAGCTCGAACTCGCCGGCCTGCAGGGCTCGCCGCAGGTCCAGCTCCAGCGCCCGGCGCGCCTGCAGCTGCTCGTCCATGGCGTGTTCGAAGAAGTGGAAGGCGCCGCGTCCCTCGGCCTTGGCGCGATAGAGGGCCATGTCGGCCTTCTTCAGCAGCTCGTCGGCGTCCTCGCCGTCGGAGGGCGCGACCGAGACGCCGACGCTGGCGCCGATGACCACCTGATGGCCCTGAAGGTCGAACGGGGCCGACATGGCCTCGACGACGCGCTCGGCCAGGCGCGTGGCGCCGGTCATGTCCTTCAGGCCGGTCTGGACGACGGCGAACTCGTCGCCGCCGAGACGGGCCACGGTGTCCCCCTCGCGCACGCAGTTGCGCAGGCGCTCGGCGGCCACGCGCAGCAGGGCGTCGCCCAGCGGATGCCCCAGCGTATCGTTGACGGTCTTGAAGCGGTCGAGGTCGATGAAGTGAACGGCCAGATTGTCGCCATTGCGGGCGCGACGGGCCAGGGCCTCGGCCAGCGACTTCTGGAACAGCACGCGGTTGGGCAGTTCGGTCAGCGGATCATAATGGGCCAGGCGGGCGATCTGCGCCTCGGCCCGCTTGCGCTCGGCGATGTCCTCGGAGACGCCCAGCAGGTAGGCGGGCTCGCCGTCGGCGTCGCGGATGGCGATCTTCTTGGTGCGGAGGATCGCCATGCCGCCGTCCGCGCGCGGCACGTGATCTTCCTCGATGACCCGGACCTCGCCCGACAGCAGCACCTCGCGGTCGCGCTCGACATAGAGCGCGGCCAGTTCGGGGTCGTGGATGTCGGCGTCGGTCTTGCCGATCACCTGGTCGCGCGACATGCCCAGCGTCTTCTCGCCGGCCCGGTTCAGCAGGACATAGCTATGGTCGTCGGCGCGCTTGACGAAGACCATCGAGGGCATCGCCTCGACGATCGCCGTCATGAAGGTCTGGGCGCGCTCCACATCGGCCTTGGCGGCGGCGAGCGCGGCCACGCCCCGGCGGTTGGTCTCGTTGGCGGCCTGCAGCAGCCCCAGCACGGTGCCCACGCCCAGATAGCGGCCACCCTCGGTGACGATGAAGCCGCGCAGCAGGTCCGAGGCCCGGTAGGACAGGCTGTCGGTGGTGAACGACGCCAGCTCGGTGTCGGCGTCGACGACCAGCGGCTCGCGGTCCATCAGCGTCGAGATCGGGCGGTTGGCGTAGAGCGCGCGGCCGTACTCGGCCGCCATGCGCAGGAAGAAGGCGTTGCGTTCGACGATGCCGATCGGTCGGTCCTCGTCGTCCAGCACCGGAACAATCAGGGTGTCGGGCTCTTCCCGGAAGCGCTCGTACAGCGACTTGCCAAGAACATCCTGACGCGCGGGCGTCAAGGAAGACACGGTGTCCCTAAGGGTGAACATGGTTACGCCTCCACTTGGGCGCAACAAGGACCATTTCTGGACTAACGAGGTGCTAATGTCCCGGCCAAGCCCGGCCATTTCGCCAAAAGTTCACGACGCCGTCACAGTGTTTTCGGCGGCATTTACCTTGAATATTATTGCAATTTAACTTCTAGACCCCTCCCGACCCGTATCCAGAAAGTCCCGTGACTTGAAAGTCTCGGGAGCGGCGACCTCGACCACCGGCTCGTCGCGGTCATCGAACTCGGTGCGCAGGGCCCGGCTCATCACCGCGTGCATCTCGTAGAGACAGGTGATGTAGGTCAGTTCCAGGATCTGTTCGTCGGTGAGAAAGGCCTTCAGCGCCGAGAAGACGCCATCGGCGACGCGGCCGCCGTCCAGGACCAGGCCGTCGGCATAGGCCAGCACCGCCCGCTCGCGCGCGTCGAACACGTCGCAGACCTGCCAGTGCGGCACGGCGGCGATCTTGTCCTCCGACACCCCGAGGCCCCGCAGCGACTTGCAGTGCTGGGAGAACACGAACTGGCTGCCCCGCGCCCAGCCGGCCCGGGTCTGGGCCAGCTCGCGCAGCACCGGATCGATCTTGCGCGCCGGGTCGCGATAGAGCGCGAACCCCTGGGCGGCGTGGCGCAGCACGTCCGGACTGCCGGCGAAAACGGTCCACCAATCGCCGCGCGTGCCGGTGTCCGTGCCCGGATGGGCCACGGGGTCGCGCTCGCCGAAGAGGTGGTCGTAGAGGCGAAGCGTGCGCTCGTCGGTGACCTCGGCCCGAGGTATCTGACGCAGGCGCGGCATCAGGCGACCACGCCCAGCGGCCGCGAGGCGCCCGCCGGCGCGTGGAGCACGTCTTCGGGGCCGAAGTCGCGCGTGAAGGCCGCCAGCTCCATCATGATCCCGTTCGGATCGGTGAAGTAGATGGACCGAACGAAGACGCCGGGATGCATCTGGCGCGCCACGCCCATCTCGCTGTCGTCGTGATTGACCACCATCGGGAACGCCGGAACGCCCGCCGCCTGGAGGCGCTGGAGACAGGCCTCCAGATCCGCCTCGTCCACCGAGAAGGCGATGTGGTTCATCGAGCCGACGGCGGTCTTGGAGTCGGCGGGAAACGACCGAACCGAGGCGATCCCCGGCGCGGCCGGCGGCGTCTCCGGCCACCAGAAGAAGGCCAGGCACGCGCCGCCCCCGCAGTCGAAGAAGAAGTGCTGGCCGCCGTCGGGCAGCGCCACGGTCTTCACGAGGGGCATGTCCAGCACCTCGGTGTAGAACTTCACCGTCTCGCCCATGTCGCGACAGACCAGGGCCAGATGATTGACGCCGTTGATTTTCATCTCGGCTTCCTCCCGGCCGCCGAGCTTATCCCAATGATGGAAGAGGTACAGCGCGCGGTGACGACGGCTACTCGCGTTCCCGTCGGTCGTCGCCCAGCAGAATGTGGCCGCCCCAGCTGACGACGCCCGTGACGATGGCCGCCTCGATCCCGGCCAGGAGCCCGTGGACCTGCATGTGCCCGCCCAGCATCCAGGCGACGAGACCGATCATCGCGGCGTTCACCACCAGCAGGAACAGGCCCAGCGTCACCAGGGTCAGGGGAAAGGTCAGAACCGTGACCACGGGACGGACGACGGCGTTGACGACGCCCAGCAGGAAGCCGGCGATCAGCAGGGTGGTCCAGCCATCGACCCAGACGCCAGGCACGATCCTGGACGACAGCCAAAGGCCGGCGGCCGCGATCAGGATGCGGAAGATAAAGCGGACCATGCGACGAATCCCCGTTTTCTGGTTCTAGCCTGCCTCATGCCGCCGTCCGGGCAAAGAGACGCCGCATTCGTACAATATCCGAGCGGGCAACTCGGACATTACAAATGCGTTACCGCCCTTCCAACCGCCACGCCGCGTCCTATCTATGCCTCTGTGTGAGGGTGATCGCGCGTAGTGGCGAGCGGATCCGCACGCAAGGGGATACGAACTAAGATGACCGCGAACACCCTTTCGGTGATGTCGCCCGATGGCGGCCTTTCCCGTTACCTGACCGAAATCCGCAAGTTCCCGATGCTCAGCAAGGACGAAGAGTTCATGCTGGCCCAGCGCTGGAAGGAGCATCAGGACCCGCAGGCCGCCCACAAGATGGTCACGTCGCACCTGCGCCTGGTGGCCAAGATCGCCATGGGCTATCGCGGCTATGGCCTGCCGATCGGCGAGGTGATCTCGGAAGGCAATGTCGGCCTGATGCAGGCCGTCAAGAAGTTCGAGCCCGAGAAGGGTTTCCGTCTGGCCACCTACGCCATGTGGTGGATCCGGGCCTCGATCCAGGAATACATCCTGCGCTCGTGGTCGCTGGTGAAGATGGGCACGACCGCCGCGCAGAAGAAGCTGTTCTTCAACCTGCGCAAGGCCAAGAGCCAGATCGCCGCCTTCCAGGAAGGCGACCTGCGTCCCGAGCAGGTCAGCGAGATCGCCACCAAGCTGGGCGTGCTGGACAGCGAGGTCATCTCGATGAACCGCCGCCTGTCGGGCCCCGACGCCTCGCTGAACGCGCCGCTGCGCGCGGACGGCGAGAGCGAGTGGCAAGATTGGCTGGCCGACGAAGATCAGGTCTCGCAAGAGACCCGCGTCGCCGAGGACGAGGAGAAGTCGCTGCGGATGTCGCTTCTGGAAGAGGCGATGGTCGAACTGACCGACCGCGAGCGCCACATCCTGACCGAACGCCGCCTGAAGGACGAGCCCACCACCCTGGAAGAGCTCGCGGCCCAGTACGGCGTCAGCCGCGAACGGGTTCGCCAGATCGAGGTCCGCGCGTTCGAAAAGCTGCAAAAGACCATGCGCGAGGCGGCGATCGCCAAGAACATGGTGGATGCGTAAGCGATTAGCCCAAACCCCAACGCGATGAGGGGCGCCGAAAGGCGTCCCTTTTTCGTGGGCGGCGCTATTCCCGCTTCAGCCGCTCCAGCGCCCCGTCATAGGCCTTGAGCAGCCCCTGCTCGGTCTCGATATGCGCCTGAAGATAGGCGGCCGCCTCGGTCATATGTTGCAGCGCCCTGGCGACCTCCGGCCGGGTGGGGGCGCCGACATAGCTGCTTTCAGCCAGCCCGAACCAGACGGTCTGCTCCGAGCGCTGCAACGCGATGAACGCCTCTTGCTCGCTATAGGCCTTAGCCACCGCCCGCCCCTCATCGTGGGGGAAATCGCCCATGACCTTGGTCGACAGAGCGCCCGCCCAGGCCGCCGACTTGGGCCAGACGAAATCGCGCGCCACCTGGACGCCGCCCAGGGGCGGCCCCTTGCCCGCCACGAACTTCGCGCCCGACAGCAGGACCTGATTCAACTGCCCCTGCAGAACCCGCGCCTGCTCCAGGTTCGCCGCCACCTCGCCGCGGTTGCGGGAAAGCTCGTCGATGAAGTCGGCGCGGCTGAAGCCAACCGCGCGCTCGGTGCGGTGATGCTCGACCAGGGCCTCGGCGCCCAGGGCGATCAGAATGCCCATGACGATCGTCAGCAGCTCGACCGCGAATTCACGCCATGAATGGATAGGCTTGGGTTTGTGGATTTCCACGGCTTGCCCCCCGACCTTGCTCGCGCCCTGTTGTCGGCAAGATTCGCGATCCATGCAATTGACGGCGCGAACCCGGCCAGGCTCCAGAGTCCAATATTTCGAGCGCGTTCGAGCGGTTTAACCGCTCACACTTGTACCTGACGCGCTCTATAAGGCGCGGCGATGACCGCCTCCTCCCTGCCCCAGCTGATCCTGCTGCCCGGTCTGCTGAACGACGCCGAGCTGTGGCGAGACCAGATCAGCGGCCTGGCCGATGTCGCGCGGGTCTGGGTCCCGGATCTTTCGCCCTACGCCACGCTCCATGAGATGGCGCAAAGCGTGCTGTCCGAGGCCGAGCCCACCTTCGCCGTGGCCGGATTCTCGATGGGCGGCTACGTCGCCCAGGAGATCGCGCGGCTCGCGCCGGAGCGGATCGAACGCCTGGCCCTGCTGGACACCTCGATCCGGGTCGACACGCCCGAGCGCGCCGCCCAGCGCCGGGCGTTGAACAAGGCCGCCGCCCGGGGCGGGACGTTCCTGGGGATCGGCCAGGCGATCATGAAGTCGTATATCGACGTCTCGCGCCTCGACGACGTCGAGCTGACCACCCGCATCGTCGACATGACCCAGCGCCTGGGCCGCGAGGTGTTCCTGCGCCAGAACAGCCTGGAGCGCCAGGACGGCGAGGCGGCGCTGAAGGCCCTGCGCGTTCCGCTGCTGATCATCGTCGGCGAGAACGATCAGATCACGCCCGCCGAGGGCTGCCGCGAGATGGCGGCGGCGATCGGCTGCACGCATCTGGTGGTGATCCCCAACGCCGGCCACATGACGCCGATGGAAGCGCCAGGCGCGGTCAACGGCGCGCTCCGCCACTGGCTGGAGCGGCCGGCGGGCAAGCGGTAGCAGAGCGCCCCCTCCGTCACGGGGCTCCGCCCCGCGACACCTCCCCCGCGTCGCGAGGGAGGAGGGGTATCATCCTCCCCCGTGAAACGGGGGAGGTGGCCCGAAGGGCCGGAGGGGGCGCTATCGCCGCCCTAGAAGCTCAGCTGCACCCCGGTGCGGAAGGTGCGGCCGTAGCGCTCGTTCTCGCCCAGATGGTTCTTCTGGCCGGCGAAGGTGCGCCAGGACTCGTTGTTCAGGTTGGCGCCTTCCAGGAAGACGGTGACGCTGCGGGCCTTGTCGCCGATGGCGTAGGCGATACGCGCGTCCAGCTGGCCGTGCTTGTCCCAGTAGATGTCCGAATTGGCGTCGGCGCCGATCGTGTACAGGAACTTGCTGCGGTACGAGTAGGCGACGCGAGCGGTCAGGCCGTGCTTCTCGTAGAAGATCTGGGCCGTGCCGACCGACTTGGACTGCTGCACCAGGGGCAGGTCCTCCCGGCGGTTGGGCACGCCCTTGATCGACGAGTCGATGAAGGTGGCGTTGACGCCGACGCCCAGGCCGTCGAACGGCCCCGGCAGGAAGGTCAGCTGCGACTGGACGTTCAGTTCCAGGCCCGCGACAGTCGCCTTCTTCGCGTTCATCGGCGTGCTGACCGCCGCGCCGGTCAGGGCGACGCCGCCATAGGTGCCCGACTGGTTCAGCAGGGTCTGGGTGAAGATCGGATCCTGGATGTCCTTGAAGAACGCCGAGGCCGACACCACGCCCTGGCCCGGCAGATAGTATTCGAAGCCGGCGTCGAGGTTGGACGCGGTCAACGGCTTCAGGTTCGGATTGCCGGTCGTGACCGTGTCGGCCGTGGCGTCCACCGTGACCGCCGGGGCCAGCTGGGTGTAGTCGGCGCGGCCGATCGCGGTCGTGGCCGCGGCCCGCAGAACCAGACGTTCGCTGAAGTCGACCTTGGCGTTCAGGCTCGGGAACCAGTTGGTGTACTTGTTCGAGCCGTTGGCGTCCGGACCGCGAGAGGCGGTCGTGCTGTTGAACGTCTTGGCGCCGTAATCGCCGTCGGTGTTCTCGACGCGCAGGCCGGGCGTCAGGGTCAGACGGCCCAGCTTCAGGGTCGCCATCGCGTAGCCGGCCCAGATCTTTTCGGAAACGTCGTAGTCGCTGAGCAGATCGGTGCTGAGCGACTTGGCGGCGTTCAGCTTCAGGGTCGTCGGGTTGGCCGTGACATAGGCCTGGGCCGCCGCGTAGTCGACCTTGGGGCCGAAGGGATAGCGGCCGTCGTAGGTCGAGGCCAGGCTGGACGGGTTGAGGGCGGCCAGGGTGAAGGCCGTCGAGCCCGGGTCGTAGGTCGTATAGTTGCGGTCGTTGGTCTTGTGACGGTCGGTGACCTTGACGCCGATCTTCAGCGTGCTGCCTTCGCCAATCGTGTTCAGCGGCAAGCTATAGTCGGCGCGCGCCTGCTTCAGCGTCTCGACGGCTTCGCGCTTGTCGTAGCTGACGCTCTTGAAGGTGAACTGGCTGGGGTCGAAGGCCGCCGTCCCCGGCGTGACCAGGAACAGCACGTCCGACAGGTCGTAGGTCCCGGTCATGGTCTTGCCGGTGGCGAACTGGAATTCGCTACGCAGCGGATCGGTCTTCTCGGCGCGGCTATAGGCCAGGTCGACGCTCAGCTTGCCGGCGCCGACATTGAACTTGCCGCCCGTCGAGACGGTCTTGGTGTTGTCGTCCTCGTTACGGCTCCGGACGTAGCGGGTGGCGGTCGCCTTGCTGAACGAGCCCGCCGTGGCCGAGGTCGAGACGATCGTGCCGGCGATCGGCATCCGGAAGCGGTCGCGCGTCTCGTGGTCGGTGAACTTCGAGTACTGGGTGCGCAGGTAAAACTGCATGTCGTCGTTCGGACGCCAGTCGAAATTGGCCACGAAACCCGTGCGCTCGCGCACCAGATTGTAGTCGCGATCGTCGAAGTCGGCCGGGATCGCGTAGCCGTTGGCGGTCGTCCAGGAGGCGCCGGCCACGTTCTGCGACTCGATCGGACGCTTGGAGTAGTTGGCCGACAGGACCGCGCCGAACTGCTTGTCGGGACCGAACGTGCCGCCCAGGGTCAGGTCGCCTTCATAGGGGTGCTTGTCGTTCAGGTCGAACTGGCCATAGGCGGCGCGGGCGCTGCCGAAGGTCCCGTGGCGATCGAAGGCGCTGAGCGTGACGATGTCGACCTGGCCGGCGATCGCGTTGGCGTCGAGGTCGGCCGTCAGGCTCTTGACCACCGTGACCTGGCCGATCAGCGAGGACGGGATGTCGTCCAGCTTGACCTGGCGGTTGTCGGGTTCCGGCGCGGCGGCGGTCTGGCCGTTGACGGTGACGTTGGCGTAGCGCGGGTCCACGCCGCGGATGATCACGTAGCGGCCTTCGCCCTGGTCATTGGCCACGGTGATGCCCGGCAGACGGCGCACGGCCTCGGCGACGTTCTGGTCGGGCAGCTTGCCCACGTCGTTGGCGTAGAGCGCCTCGACGAAGTTGTCGGCGACCTTCTTGGTCTGCAGCGCGCGACGCTCGGCGGCGCGCTGGCCGGTGATGACGACCTCGGCGACGGCGTCGGGCGGCGTCAGGGTGACCTCGACCTCGGCGGTCGTGCTGTCGGACAGGCGCACGGGCATGGTCGAGGCGCCGTAGCCGACATAGCGCACCTGAACTTCCGCGGAGCCGGCGGCCAGGCCCGTCAGC
>NZ_SZWJ01000077.1:0-20362 GCF_012184455.1 Caulobacter sp. SSI4214
TGCCCAGCACATTGGTGCGGACGCCCTCGCAGGGGTGGTTCTCCACCAGCGTGACATGCTTCAGCGCCGCAGCGTGGAAGATGATGTCCGGCTTCATCTCCGTGAAGACACGCTGGACGCGGGCGGCGTCGCGGACGTCGCAGAGCGCCTCACGACGCGAGAGGAGCGGGTGCCGCTCGGCGATCTCGTGCTCGATGTGGAACAGGTTGTATTCGGAGGCGTCGACCATGGTCAGATGGGCGCAGCCGCTGGCGGCGATCTGACGGCAGAGCTCGGAACCGATGCTGCCCCCCGCGCCTGTCACCAGCACCCGTCGACCGGACACCAGCGCGCGAACCGGCTCTGGATCCAGTCGGACAGGCGGCCGGCTCAAGAGTTCCTCGATGCTGATCTCGCGCAGCTGGGGGGTGTTGGCCGCCGCGCCCATCTCGACCACGCCGTGGCGGCGCAGCAGGCGCACGCCCTCGGCCTTCAGCCGGCCCAGGCGCTCGGCGCCGAAGGTGCTCATCGCGCTGTCGGTCAGGAACAGGATGGCCGAGGGCGGCAGGCCGCTGTCGCGCAGCCGGGCCAGCACGCTGTCGAAGTCGGCGATGGCGCCCAGCACGCAGACGCCGCGCAGCTCGTCGCCGGTCTCGCGGTCCAGCGGCGAGACGACGCCGATCGGGGCGTAGCGCTCGCCCAGGCCCGCCGGGGCGCGCAGGAAGGCCTCGGCCTCGCTGGTCGAGCCGATGATCAGCAGGCGCGGCAGGGCGGGCAGCATCGCGGCGGGACCCAGGCGCAGGACCGACTCCAGCAGCATCCGCTCATGGCCGCTGCGGCGGATGATGCGCAGCGCCGACAGCAGGGTGGTCTGGAACACGGCGGCGGCGGCCAGGGTGCGCAGGCCGCCGTCGATGCCCGGATGGACGAAGCGGGTGATGGCCATGAAGGTCACGGCCGTCAGCGCCGACGAGCGGAACAGGCGCAGGTGGTCGCTGGCCGACACGAATCGCCAGGGCGCGCGCTCGACGCGGAACACCAGCTCGACGATCAGGGCCGAGACGCCATAGCCGGCCATCTGCACGAAGGCGTCGGGGGTCAGGGGAACGCTGACGACCAGCAGGCGGCCGGCCAGGAACGCCAGCAGGGCCAGCAGGACATGGGTGACGATCTTGCCTGCATGGCCCATGAACGCGCCTTTCGAGCCTAAAAGGTCGGGTCAACCCGGGGGAGTCGTCCCGCCATTAGCACGCTCGCCCCGCGCCGTCGCCCTTTCAGCCGCGACGCAGCGGAAGGATCTCGACGACCGTGTCGGCCAAGACGGCCTCGGCGCCGGCCGGCCGGCGCAGCAGGGCGTCGGCGCGGGCGAAGACGCCGACCATCGAGGAATCCTGGTCGGGGAAGGGCGTCGCCAGGGTCCGTCCCTCGGCGTCGACCGACAGGGCCGCGCGCATCCAGTGCTCGCGCGGTCCGTTGGCGGGCAGGGGCGTCGCCAGGCGCGCGGGGACCAGCCTGACCGTCGGGTCGGCCCCGGTCAGGGTCGCCAGCAGCGGCTTCAGGAACAGCTCGGCGCCGACCATGGCCGAGGCCGGATTGCCGGGCAGGCCCAGCACCGGCTGGCCGCTGGCCAGGCGTCCGAACCAGGTCGGCTTGCCGGGACGCAGGGCGACGGTCTCGACGGCCAGAGACAGGCCCAGCGTCCGCAGGGCCGGCTTGACCAGGTCGTGGTCGCCGACCGAGGCGCCGCCGATGGTGACGATCAGGTCGGCCTCGAGGGACGCCTCATGGGAGACGGCGGCGGCGATGGCGGCCGCGTCGTCGGCCGAGGCGGTCAGGCGGAAGGCTTCGCCGCCCCATTCCTGGATCAGGGCGGCCAGGGCGTAGGAGCCGCTCTCGAAGATCTGGTCCGGGCGCGGCGTCTGGCCGGGCGGGACCAGCTCGTCGCCGGTGGCCAGGATCGCCACGCGCGGCCGGTGGGCGACGGCGACCTCGGCCAGGCCCGCCGAGGCGATCAGCGACAGCCGCCAGGCGTCGATCACCAGACCCTCGGCCAGCAGCGGGTCTCCCGTCTGGAAGTCGCCGCCGGCCGCGCGGATGTTGGCGCGGGGCGCGTCGCCCGCCGCGAAGCGCACGGCGTCGCCGTCGCGCTCGGCCTCTTCCTGCAGGATGACGAGATCGGCGCCGGGCGGGACCGGCGCGCCGGTGAAGATCCGCACCGCCTGGTCGGCCTCGACCCGGTGCGGCCAGGCCCGGCCCGCCGCGCTCTCGCCGACGACCGCGAAGGCCTTGCCGGGCGCGTAGTCGGCGCGGCGGATCGCCCAGCCGTCCATGGCCGAGGCGGCGAACGGCGGCTGGGGACGGTCGGCGACGACGCGCTGGGCCAGGACCCGCCCCAGCGCGTCGGCCAGAGACACGGTTTGGGGCGGCGGGCGGACGATCCCGTCCAGCATCCGGGCGCGGGCGTCCTCGACGGCGAGGCTCTTCAGGCGAGGGTGATCGGTCATGCGCCGCAGTATAGGGACTTTGGTTCGCGAAGGCTTCGGGCGCGTGGACGGGAGCCGATCAGGATCGGCTCAGTTCCGCCTCGACCTGGCCCAGCCGGTCCTTGCCGAAGAACATTTCGTCGCCGACGAAGAAGGTCGGGATGCCGAACACGCCGCGCGCCACGGCGGCCTCGGTGTTGGCGACCAGCTCGGCCTTGACCTCCGCCTCGCCCGTCGCCGCCAGCAGGGCCGCGCCGTCCAGGCCGGCGGCGTCGGCGGCGGCCACGAACACCTCGGGATCGTCGAGCTTGAGGCCGTCCTCCCACATGCCCTTGAGCATGGCCTCCAGATAGGGTGCGCCCACGCCGGCGCGCTGGGCGGCGATCTGGCCGCGCATCATCAGCAGGGTATTGACCGGAAAGTGCGGATTGAAGCGAAAGGCGGTCAGGCCGTGCGCGGCGATGAAGCGGCGCATCTCCAGCATCTCGTAGTCCAGCTTGCCCTTCACGCCGCTGAAGGCCACGCCCGGCGCCTGGTTGCCGGTGGCCTTGAAAATGCCGCCCAGCAGGCACGGGATCAGCTTCACCGACGCCCCGTGGCGGGCGGCGATCGCGGGCAGCGCCTTCCACGCCAGATAGGCGTTCGGACTGCCGAAATCGAAGATGAAGTCCACCGTCTTGCTCATCCGTTCCCTCCTTCGCCCGCGCTCCGGGTCTCCGCCTACCAGCTTTCCGAATAGGGCCGCAGGTCGATCTCGTGGGTCCAGGCCGAGCGCGGCTGATCGTGCAGCCAGACATAGTTGGCGGCGATCTCGGCGGGCTTGAGGATCTCGTCCTTGGCCAGCAGGTCGTCGACATTGTCGCGCATCGACCGGATGAACACCCCGTCGATGGCCCCGTCGACCACCACGTGGGCCACGTGAATGCCCAGGGGGCCCAGCTCCCGCGCCGCGCTCTGGGCCACGGCCCGCAGGCCGGCCTTGGCCGAAGCGAAGGCCGAGAAGCCGTCCTTGCCGCGCAGGCTGGCGCTGGCCCCGGTGAACAGGATCGTGCCCCGTCCGCGCGGAACCATCACTCGCGCCGCCTCTCGCGCGGTCAGGAAGCCGGCGAAACAGGCCATCTCCCAGACCTTGGAGAACACCTGGGCGGTGGTCTCGACCAGGCCGAAGCGCACGTTCGCGCCGATGTTGAAGACCACCACCTCCAGCGGACCGACCTCGGCCTCGATGCGGTCGACCAGGGCGATCATCTCGGCCTCCTGGCGGGCGTCGACGCCGAAGGCGCGCGCGTCCTGGCCCGCGTCGCGCAGCGCGGCGGCCAGGGCCTCCAGCTGGTCCAGATGGCGGGGGCGGCGGGTCATGCACACCGTGTAGCCCTCGGCGGCGAAGGCCCGGGCGATGGCGCCGCCCACCCCGTCGCCGACGCCGACCACCAGGCACGCACCCTTCGTCGTCCGGGTCATCGCCGCCTCCTCCGTTTCGTTGTTCCGCGCGCAAGTTCGTATTGAATCTGTACTGAGTCAAACGCAGAATGGCGGCATGAAGTGGGAAGACCTCGCCGACCAACCCTGCTCGATCTCACGCGCCCTGGCGGTGATCGGCGACCGCTGGACGCTGATGATCCTGCGCGACTGCTTCCTGGGCGTGCGGCGCTTCGAGGCCTTCCAGCAGCGGCTGGGGATCTCGCGGACCATCGTCACCGACCGCCTGCGGACGCTCGTGAACGAGGGGGTGCTGGAGCGGCGCGCCTATCAGCACAACCCCGTCCGCCACGACTATCGCCTGACCGACAAGGGCCGCGACCTGCACCCCGTGGTCATGGCCATCGCCCACTTCGGCGACGCCTATTACGCGGGCGAGGCGGGCCCGCCCGTCCTGCGCCGTCACAAGGCCTGCGGATGCGACTTCCACCCGGTGCAGGTCTGCTCGGAATGCGGCGAACCGATCACCGCCCGCGCGGTCGAGGCGCGGGCGGGGGCCGGGTTCGGGGCGCCTTAGAGCGTGAGGCTGAAAGTGGGAACCGGTTTCAGCTTGTCTCACGCTCTAAGAATTTGATTTAGAGCCTTTTTGACGCCTGAAATCGATTCCAATTTCAGGCTAAAGGCTCTAGACGGGGCCGTCTCGACGCCTCTGTCAGGCGCCGCGGGCGAAGGCGGCGACGCGGTCCTGGCGTTGGGCGACAGTCAGGCCGGCGCCCGGGCGGCTCGCGGAGCCCTGGCGCTGGATCTTGAAGCGCGTCACCAGGCTGGTCAGCTTGCCGGTCTCGACCCGCAGGTTCGAGACGGCGGCGGTGGCTTCTTCGACCATGGCCGCGTTCTGCTGGGTCACCTGGTCCATCTGATTGACGGCGATATTGACCTGGTTGAGGCCGGTCGCCTGCTCCTGCGACGACTGGGCGATCCGCGAGACCAGGCCGTCGATCTCGGCGACCTTGGCGACGATGTCGCTGAGGGCCGTCTCGGTGTCGCCGACCAGCTGGACGCCGCGCGAGACATGGGCGGAGCTGCCGGCGATCAGCGCCTTGATCTCCTTGGCGGCCTCGGCCGAGCGTTGGGCCAGCGCGCGGACCTCCTGGGCGACGACGGCGAAGCCCTTGCCGGCGTCGCCGGCGCGGGCGGCCTCGACCCCGGCGTTCAGGGCCAGCAGGTTGGTCTGGAAGGCGATCTCGTCGATCACCCCGATGATGTTGGTGATCTGGGTCGAGCTCTCCTCGATCTCGACCATGGCCGACACGGCGTCTTGCATCACCTTGCCGGAATTGGCGGCGTCCCGGCGGGCCTGGCTGGCGGCTTCGGAGGCCTGGCGCGCGCCGTCCGCGCTGGCGCGGACCGTGGCCGTGATCTGGTCCAGCGCCGCGGCGGTCTCTTCCAGATTGGCCGCCTGTTGCTCGGTGCGGCGCGACAGGTCGCTGGAGGCGACGGCGATCTCGTCCGAACCGCCGCGAATGCCGCTGGTCGACTCCGAAATGGCGTTCATCGCCGTGCGGAGGCTCTCGACGGCGGCGTTGAAGTCGGCCTTGATCTGGGCGTACTGGCCCTGGAAGTCGGCGTCGATCTGGGCGGTCAGATCGCCTTCCGCCAGGCGGCTGAGGCTGCCGGCCAGGGCCTTGACGACCATGGCCTGCTCGGCCGCGTTGGCGCGGCGCTGTTCCTCGGCCTGGCCGTTGGCGAGGTCGGCCTCGGCCTTCAGGCGCTCGGCGTCGGCGGCCAGCGCCCGGGCCCTAAGCCCATTGTCCTTGAACACCTGGACCGCGCCGGCCATCAGCCCGACCTCGTCACGGCGCCCTTGGCCCGTGACCCGGACGTCGAGATCGCCGTCGGCCAGACGCCGCATGTCGTTGGCCAGGGCGGTCAACGGACGGGTGATGGCGGCGCGCGACATCCAGAGGGCGGCGCCGACGCCGGCCGCCACGCCCAGGCCGGCGAGGATCAGCAGGTTGCGGGCGGTCCGGCCCGCGCCCGCCGTGAGGTCGTCGGAGGCGCGCGCCATGTCCGTGACGCCCCGATCGACCAGCGCGCTGTTGGCCTTGCTGTAGTCCGACACCATCGGACGCGCCAGCTTCATGGCCTCTCTCGCCTCGGCCTCGCGTCCCTGGCCGCTGAGCTGGACCACGTTGTCCAGCGCGGCCGTCACCTTGTCCAGATCGCGTCTCAGGACCGCGAGTTCGGACGCGTAGTCCGGCAGGCCTCGCGCCGCCTTGTCGATATAGCCGTAGGTCTTGGCCTTGGCGGCCTGGTAATTGGCGGTCTCCTCGGCGACCGACTTGGGATCCGAGGCGATGATGCCCATCGCCGCCGAATAGCTCATCTGGCTGACGGAGCGGTTGACCCGCTGTAGCGACGATTGGGCCTTCGCCCGCACGTCGGTGAGGTTGGAATAGGCCGCGTCCACCGACATGATCCGCAGGGCGCCGTAGCCGGCCACCGCGACGCAGATCAAGCCGAGGAAAAGGACGAGGACCGCGATCTTCGTGCTGATCTTGAGGTTATTCAAAGCGCTCTCGGCTCCCGGAAAGCAGCCGTCTCGCTCGATTTCGCGAGTCGGCGCGGCGTTCGACATGAGACAAACCTGGATTTGACCGGGTTAAAAATCCTTTACGTCATCAAATGATATCTTATTGGGAGTTGGAAACTCATATTCCTGAATGGATTTGTTCGCGATGATATTTACCTGAGTGCTTTAGACGTGGGAAAAGTATTCGCGAGGACTGATTTTCGCGTTCCTGGATGATGCGACGTAATGTCTTCGCTATCGCCGCTTCATCTTGGCCAGGGCCGCGCGCATGGCCTGGGCCTGCGCGGCGGGCGGCTTGCTCTCGGCCGCCGCCACGATCGGACCGGTCGCCGCTTCCAGCCGCTCGAAAGCCTCCGCGGCGGGCGGGGGCGCGCCCTTTCGCGCCGGGACCAGCATCGCCACCTTGCGCGCGGCGGCCGCCATCTGGCCGCACACGCGCGCCTTGTCGCGGGCCTTGGCGATCAGGGCCGGATCGTCGCTCTGCTCGATCAGGGCCCAGGCGGCGTCGAGCGCGGCCATCATCCGGGCCTGCAGGTCGGCGCACCAGGCGGCGGGGGAGGGGGCGGTTGGGGTCTGGCTCATGAGGTCAAGCATGAGGCCGCGCGGCGAAGCGAGGATAAGAAACGGGTGTTTTTTGTCTAAGGCGTTGTTTTCGCGGGCCTAGACGCCAGAAAGCACGGGCGTTCGCGGTCCCGAGGCGGAGGGGCTGTGGATAACTTCGCCGAGACGCAAAACAAAAAACCCCGCGTCTCGCGACGCGGGGCCTTTGGAAATCCGAACCGTTCGAGACGGATCAGCTGATCTTTTCGACCTGGGCGTATTCCAGCTCGACCGGGGTGGCGCGGCCGAAGATCGAGACCGTGACCCGCAGGCGGGCCTTTTCCTCGTCGACCTGCTCGACCGAGCCGTTGAAGCTGGCGAACGGGCCGTCGATGACGCGGACGTTCTCGCCGACCTCGTACAGCACCACGGCCTTCGGGGCGGCGACGCCTTCCTCGATCGTGCCGATGATGCGCTGGACTTCCTTTTCGGAGACCGGCATCGGCTTGGAGCCGCTGCCCAGGAAGCCCGTGACCTTCGGGGTGTTCTTGATCAGGTGGTAGGCCTCGTCCGAGAGGTTCATCTTCACCAGGACATAGCCCGGGAAGAACTTGCGCTCGGCGTTGATCTTGCGGCCGCGGCGGATCTCGACGACCTCTTCGGTCGGGACCAGGATCTCGGAGAAGTTCTCCTCGAGGCCCTGGTTCTTGGCCTGCTCGCGGATGCTCTCGGCCACCTTCTTCTCGAAGTTCGAGTAGGCGTGGACGATGTACCACTTGTGGTTCGGGTTGGACGCGGTTTCGGTGCTCATCGTCTTATCTTATCCCGCGGTGGCCAGCTTCAGAAGCTGGGTCGTGGCCAGGCCCAGGCCGCCGTCGATCGCGGCGAAGAACAGCGACGCCATCACGACCATGATGAAGACCATCACCGAGGTGATCCAGGTTTCCTTGCGGCTGGTCCAGGTGATCTTGCGGGTCTCGGCGCGCACCTCGCGGAAGAACTGGACCGGGCTGACGCGCTTCTTCGGAGCGGCGGGAGCGGCGGCGGCGGTCGCGCCTTCGCTCACCACGCCCAGGACCGTGCCCGGAACGACCGTCGCGCCTTCGGCCGCGCCGATGGCCGACAGCACGCCGTCCGCCGGCGAGGCGACTTCCAGCGAAACCTTGTCGGTTTCCAGCTCGACGAGGATCTCGTCCTTCTTCACGGCCTCCCCGACCTTCTTGGTCCAGCGGGCGACCGTCGCTTCCGTGACGGATTCGCCGAGGGCGGGGGTATTGATGTCGGCCATGGGGCTTTCCGAGTTCTCTTGTTTCGTCCGGCGGGTTTCTTAGGGGCGAGGCGCGACGCTTACGCGAACGCCTCGTTGAGGAAGGTCTCGAGCTCTTTCAGGTGGCGGCTCATCAGGCCGGCGGCCGTCGAGGCCGAGGCCGGACGACCGACGTAGCGCGCGCGCTTGGCCTTGATGTCCAGCTTGTCCAGCGTCAGCTCCAGCCACGGATCGACGAAGGTCCAGCCGCCCATGTTCTTCGGCTCTTCCTGGCACCAGACCAGGTCGGCGTTCTTGAACCGGTTGAGCACGTTCATCAGCGACTTCATCGGCCACGGATAGAACTGCTCCAGACGCAGCAGATAGACGTCGTCGCGGCCGGTCTTGGCGCGCTGGTCGACCAGGTCGAAATAGACCTTGCCCGAGCAGATGATGACGCGCTTGATTTGATCGTCGCTCTTCAGCGTGATCCCGCCGACGTCGCAGCCGGCCTCGGCGCCGTCCACCATCACGCGGTGGAAGCCCGACCCTTCCGTGAAGTCCGAGAGGTTCGAGACGGCGCGCTTGTGGCGCAGCAGGCTCTTGGGCGCCATCACGATCAGCGGCTTGCGGAACTCGCGGTGCATCTGGCGACGCAGGGCGTGGAAGTAGTTGGCCGGGGTGGTGCAGTTCAGCACCTGCATGTTGTCCTCGGCGCACAGCTGCAGGAAGCGCTCGAGGCGCGCCGAGCTGTGTTCCGGACCCTGGCCTTCGTAGCCGTGCGGCAGCAGCATGACGAGGCCGCTCATCCGCAGCCACTTGCGTTCGCCCGAGCTGATGAACTGGTCGATCACCACCTGGGCGCCGTTCACGAAGTCGCCGAACTGGCCTTCCCACAGGGTCAGGGTGTTCGGGTCGGCCAGCGAGAAGCCGTACTCGAAGCCCAGCACCGCCTCTTCCGACAGGGCCGAGTCGATGACCTCGTAATTGGCCTGGCCCGGGCGAATGTTGTTCAGCGGCGTGTAGTGTTCCTCGGTCTTCTGGTCGATGATGTCCGAGTGGCGCTGGGTGAAGGTGCCGCGCACCGAGTCCTGGCCCGACAGGCGGACCGGGTAGCCCTCGTCGAGCAGGGTGGCGAAGGCCAGGTGTTCGGCGGCGCCCCAGTCGATGCCCTCGCCCTTTTCGAACGCGTCGCGGCGGTTCTCGATCGCGCGGCGGACGGTCTTGTGGGCGTCGATGCGCTCGGGGATCGTCGTGATCAGACGGCCCAGCTCCAGCAGGCGGGTCTTGGGGAACGCGGTCTTGCCGCGACGGTCCTCGTCGCCCGGCAGGGTCAGGCCCGCCCACTTGCCGTCCAGCCAGTCGGCCTTGTTAGCCTTGTAGGTCTTGCCGGCCTCGAACTCGGCGTCGAGGAACTTCTCGAACTCCGAAACCCAGCCATCGCTCTCGGCCTGGGTGATGACGCCCTCGGCGACCAGGCGGTTCGAATAGAGTTCGCGCGTCGGGGGGTGACCCTTGATCTTCGCGTACATCAGCGGCGACGTCATGGTCGGATCGTCGCCTTCGTTGTGGCCGAAGCGACGGTAGCAGACCATGTCGACCACCACGTCCTTGCCGAACTTCTGGCGATACTCGGTGGCCACCTTCGAGGCGAACACCACTGCCTCGGGGTCGTCGCCGTTGACGTGGAAGATCGGGGCCTCGACCATCAGCGCCATGTCGCTGGGATAGGGCGAGCTGCGCGAATAGCGCGGGCTGGTGGTGAAGCCGATCTGGTTGTTGACGATGAAGTGGATGGTGCCGCCCGTGCGGTAGCCCTTCAGGCCCGACAGGGTGAAGCACTCGGCCACGACGCCCTGGCCGGCGAAGGCGGCGTCGCCGTGCAGCAGCAGCGGCAGCACGTGGCCGCGCCCCGCGTCCGGCGTCTCGCGCAGCAGGAAGGCCTGCTTGGCGCGCGCCTTGCCGATCACGACCGGATTGACGATTTCCAGGTGCGACGGGTTCGCCGTCAGCGACAGGTGGACCTTGTTGTCGTCGAACTCACGGTCCGACGAGGCGCCCATGTGATACTTCACGTCGCCCGAGCCCTCGACGTCGGACGGCACCGACGAACCGCCTTGGAACTCGTGGAAGATCACGTGGTAGGGCTTGCCCATCACGGCGGCCAGCACGTTCAGGCGGCCGCGGTGCGGCATCCCCAGGACGATGTCCTTCACGCCCAGGGCGCCGCCGCGCTTGATGATCTGCTCCATGGCCGGGACCATGGCCTCGCCGCCGTCCAGGCCGAAGCGCTTGGTGCCGGGGAAGCGCTTGTGCAGGAACTTCTCGAAGCCCTCGGCCTCGATCAGCTTCTTCAGGATGGCGACCTTGCCCTCCTTGGAGAAGGTGATCTCCTTGTCGCGCCCCTCGATCCGCTCCTGCAGCCAGGCCTTCTCGGCCGGATCGGAGATGTGCATGTACTGCACGCCGACATTGCCGCAGTAGGTGCGGCGCAGGATCGACAGGATCTCGCGGATCGTGGAGGTCTCCAGGCCCAGCACGAAGTCGAGGAAGATCGGGCGGTCATAGTCGGCTTCCGAGAAGCCGTAGCTGGCCGGGTCCAGCTCGCTGGCGTCCTTGGGCGGATCCAGGCCCAGCGGGTCGAGATTGGCGGCCAGGTGCCCGCGCATCCGATAGGCGCGGATCATCATGATGGCGCGCAGGCTGTCCAGCGTGGCGGCGCGGACGGCCTCGGCGTTGGCGCCGGGAGCCTTGGTCTCGATGGCCTTGGCGACCTTGGCCTCGACGGCGGGGGCGACGCTGGCCCATTGACCGTCCAGGGCCGACAGCCAATCCGGACGCGCGGTCGGGACCTTGCGGGGCGTCCAGGCGGGATCCTGGGCGGCGCGCTTAACCTGGTCGGCCTGCTCGGCGAGACTGGAGAAGAAGGCGTTCCACGAGGGCTCGACCGACCCGGGGTTCTCCGCCCACTGGGCGTAGAGGTCTTCCACGAACGCGGCGTTGGCGCCGTAGAGGAAGCTGGTCTCGGTCAAGACCTGGTTGATAATGCCTGCGTCGTCCGCCATCGCTGTTCGCCTCAAAGCCTGATCGTTTCGGACCCATCCGAAAAGGATAACAGGCTCGTTCTTTTTGAGGAGAGTGTGGCGGTCGCCGAAACCGGCTTCCACGTTCGACCGCCACGCTCTCGATCCAAAGGTTCACGAGCCCATACCCAAGGCCCGTAAATATAGTCTCTCAATCACCCGAGCGCCCGTCGATCGGCGGGGCCCAGGTGATTTTTTCGGATCGTCGACTGGCGGTCGCAAAAAACCTGGGCCCCGCGCGAGGCGGGGTTTCGGTGTCTAGTTTAGCCCTTGAGGACTTCCAGCAGGGTTTCGCCCAGCTTGGCCGGCGACGGCGAGACGCGGATGCCCGCGCTCTCCATGGCCGCGATCTTGTCCTCGGCGCCGCCCTTGCCGCCCGAGACGATGGCGCCGGCGTGGCCCATGTGGCGGCCGGGAGGCGCCGTGCGGCCGGCGATGAAGCCGACCATCGGCTTCTTGCGGCCGCGCTTGGCTTCGTCCTTCAGGAACTGAGCCGCGTCCTCTTCGGCCGAGCCGCCGATCTCGCCGATCATGACGATCGACTTGGTGGCTTCGTCGGCCAGGAACATTTCCAGGACGTCGATGAACTCGGTGCCCTTGACCGGGTCGCCGCCGATGCCGACGGCCGTCGTCTGGCCCAGGCCCGCGTTGGTGGTCTGGAACACGGCTTCATAGGTCAGGGTGCCCGAGCGCGACACGACGCCGACCGAGCCTTCCGAGAAGATCGAACCCGGCATGATGCCGATCTTGCACTGGTTCGGCGTCAGGACGCCGGGGCAGTTCGGGCCGATCAGGCGCGACTTGGAGCCCTGCAGGGCCTTCTTGACCTTGACCATGTCCAGCACCGGGATGCCCTCGGTGATGCAGACGATCAGCGGGATCTCGGCCTCGATGGCCTCCAGGATCGAGTCGGCCGCGAAGGGCGGCGGGACGTAGATCACCGAGGCGTCGGCGCCGGTGCGGTCCTTGGCTTCGGCGACGGTGTCGAACACCGGCAGGCCGATGTGCGTCTGGCCGCCCTTGCCGGGCGTGACGCCGCCGACCATCTGGGTGCCGTAGGCGATGGCCTGCTCGGTGTGGAACGTGCCTTGAGCGCCGGTGATGCCCTGGCAGATGACCTTGGTGTGGGAACCGATCAGAACCGACATTTAGCGGGCGCCCTTCACAGCGGCGACGATCTTCTCGGCGCCGTCAGACAGATCGTTGGCGGCGATGACGTTCAGGCCGCTTTCCGAGATGATTTTCTTGCCGAGTTCGACGTTGGTGCCTTCCAAACGGACGACCAGCGGAACCTTCAGACCGACTTCCTTCACGGCGGCGATGACGCCTTCCGCGATGATGTCGCAGCGCATGATGCCGCCGAAGATGTTGACCAGGATGCCCTTCACGGCCGGATCGGCGGTGATGATCTTGAAGGCCGCGGTGACCTTCTCCTTGCTGGCGCCGCCGCCTACATCGAGGAAGTTGGCCGGCTCGGCGCCGTACAGCTTGATGATGTCCATGGTGGCCATGGCCAGGCCGGCGCCGTTGACCATGCAGCCGATCTCGCCGTCCAGGGCGATGTAGGCCAGGTCGTACTTGCTGGCTTCGATTTCCTTGGGGTCTTCCTCGGTCTCGTCGCGCAGCGCCTTGATGTCCGGATGGCGGAACAGGCTGTTGCCGTCGAACGACAGCTTGGCGTCGAGGACGCGCAGGTGATCATCCGCCGTCACGATCAGCGGGTTGATCTCCAGCATGGCCATGTCCTTGGCCATGAACGCCGTATAGAGCTGGGTCAGCAGCGAGGCGGCTTCCTTGGCCAGGCCGCCGGTCAGGCCAAGAGCCTTGGCCAGGGCGCGCTGGTGGGTCGGCCACACGCCCGTCGCCGGGTCGATGGTGAAGGTGTGGATCTTCTCGGGCGTCGAGTGGGCGACGTCCTCGATGTCCATGCCGCCTTCGGTCGAGGCGACGACCGAGACCTTGCTCGAGGCGCGGTCGACCAGCAGCGACAGGTAGAATTCCTTGGCGATCGCCGCGCCTTCTTCGATGTAGAGGCGGTTGACCTGCTTGCCCTTGGGGCCCGTCTGGTGGGTCACCAGCACGCGGCCGAGCATTTCCTCGGCGTTGGCGCGGACCTCCTCGACCGACTTGACGACGCGCACGCCGCCCTTGGCGTCGGGGCCGAGGCCCTCGAACTTACCCTTGCCGCGGCCGCCGGCGTGGATCTGGCTCTTCACGACGAAGACCGGCGTGCCGAGCTTCTCGGCGGCGGCGGCGGCTTCATCGGGCGTGAAGGCGGCGAAGCCGCGCGGCACGGGGGCGCCGAACTCGGCGAGTACGGCTTTGGCTTGATGTTCGTGGATGTTCATGAGGGCCCGGTCTCGACGACGGCTTTCTGAAATGTGGCCGGGTTATAGGAGCGCTATTTCGCAGGCGCAACCGCGTGAAGACGATAAGGTGAAGGCTTGCGCGCTTATCTTGTCCAACGAGACACCCAGACCCAGCATCTGCACGGTTCCGGCACGTGAAGCCTTTGACGCTACGGAATTGTTACCGGTAACCCTTTTGAGCCACCGGACAGCGATCGGCCCGTGGCGGAAATCACGCCTACCGTCGAGGCTCGGCGCGCCGCCAGAGCCCTTCCCCTTGATGGGGAAGGGTTGGGATGGGGTGACGCTGAATTTCCGCCGCGACACGCTCGGCCACGGCGTAAGGGTTGCCGAACGCTTCTCCATCGCGAACGCGTAAAACCCGATAGCCTTGGCTCACAAGCCAAGCATCACGCTCGGCATCGTGACGCCGAGCCTCGGGATGGTCGTGCCAACCGCTATCGACTTCGATAACCAAACGTGCGCCGTGATGAACAAAGTCGGCGACGTAGGGTCCGATCGGCGCTTGGCGACGGATATGAAGATCGAGTGCGCGAAGGGCCTTCCAGAGAACCTTCTCGCTGACGGTCATCGCATTGCGAAGACGGCGAGCGCGCTTGACGGCGCCCGGTGCGTGCCTAGGTCTTGGGGCTCTTTCGGACATGCTGTCACCCCATCCCCAACCCTTCCCCATCAAAGGGGAAGGGAGACAATAAAGCAACCTTTAGTTGATATTAAATTGCCCCGTGCTTGGCGCATCAAGCGGCTCACGGCCCGGCTGGCGCGGGCGGTTTCGAGCCCGGCCGGGCGACGGCGTACATTTCCCAGGCGATCTGGCGCATCAGCGCCTGGCGGTCGTCGCCGACGGCATAGATGTCGAAGTGGGTCTTGTCCGGCAGGTAGCGGAAGTCGGTCTTGGCCCCGAGCCCCTTCATGACGGCCTCCAGGCGATGGGCCGCGCCGTCCAGATAGAAGGTGTCGGCGGTTCCGACGATCAGATGCA
Organism: Caulobacter sp. SSI4214; assembly: GCF_012184455.1. Classification (NCBI taxonomy): domain Bacteria; kingdom Pseudomonadati; phylum Pseudomonadota; class Alphaproteobacteria; order Caulobacterales; family Caulobacteraceae; genus Caulobacter; species Caulobacter sp. SSI4214. The sequence continues at coordinate 14,695 of NZ_SZWJ01000077.1, forward strand.
CCTTGCCGTCCAGATCCGGCTTCAGCGCCGGCCAGTTGGCCTTGAGCCTGGCCGCGATGTCGTAGTGCTGGCTCCAGTAGGCCACGACGGCGGGATCGACCGCGCCGGTCGCCCGGTCGAACATCGGCAGCGGCCGGCCGTCGGGTCCGCGCGGCGAGAACACCCAGTCGAACGAGCGCATCTGGCCGCCATACTCGCCCAGGGCCTCCTCCATGGCGGTGGAGTCGCGCATCGTCGCGAGGACCTTGGCGTGGTCGCGGGCGATCGGCAGGGCCGAACCGTCGCGGCCAAAATAGAGATTGGCCCCCGGCGCGTAGAGGTCGACGCCCGTGAAGTCGTGGAAGTCGCTGGGGTCCGGCGAGGTCGACCAGGTTCCGCCGAACACCTTCGGATAGCGGGTCTGCAGCCACAGCGTCGCCCAGCCGCCCGACGAGTGGCCGTTCAGGAACCGCCCATTGACCGTGGCGTCCATGCGCCAATGCTTTTCGAGGTCGGGGATCAGCTCTTGCGTCAGGGCCTGCCCCCAGGGGCCGTTGTTGACGCTGTCGGCGAACTCGTGCGTGCCGGTGGCGCTGCTCTCGTCCAGATAGACCCAAATCATCGGCGGAGCCGTCTTCTTGGCCATCGCCTCGTACATGCGCGCGGCCTGGCCGACGAGGTAGGGCGCCGTCCCGCCAAAGCCATGCGTGTAGTAGGCCGTCGGATAGCGATCCTGGCCGGACTCGTAGCCCGGCGGGGTCAGGACCCAGCCCTTCATGGTGATCGGCCGCCCCCAGAAGGCGCTGAGCGACGGGCTGACGAAGTCGATCGCCGTCAGATGGGGCCTGGCCGCCGCGACGCGTTCCGCCGTCCCCTTGGGCGCGTCGGCCGGAGGATTGAAGGGATCGAAGGCCGGCTCGACCTTGTCCAGCACCAGCGTCGTTCCCGCCGCCAGGGGCAGGGTCAGGGTCGCGACAGGGCTGATCAGGTCGCCCTCGCCCCGGCCGTTGTAGTTGTAGCTGTGGTTCTGATCGAGCACGGCCTGGATCGCGTACTCGCCCGGCGGCAGTAGCGAGAAGGCTTGCGGCGCGGCGATCCCGTCCAGGTCGATGTCGATGGTCGCGCCGGCCCGGACCGTTCCGACCTCGCGCGCCGACACGTGGCCCTTGTGCTCCGCGAACGGATCGACGTCGACGGACTCGATGACGCCGCCCTTGGCGTCGGCCTTCGCCGTGGCCAGCGGCTGGGCGAAAACCAGCAGGCGACCCGACACGGCGCCCTCGATCCGGGGCCCGACCTGAACCCTCAGGATCGGATGGGCGTCCTCGGCCCGAGCGGCGCCGCCGCCCAGCGCCAAGCCGCAAGCCGCCAGCAGCGCCGTCGCCGCGATCATTCCTCGCATATTCGCCCTCCCCCGAAATCGGAGGCAGGCTATCGCACGCTGGTTCGGAGGCAAGCCCCGGCGGAACGCGGTTATCCGCCGGCCTTCACCGAGACAGAGCCGCGACGCTCCAGCTTGCCCCAGCCGACGCGGCCGCCCCGGATGGCCATGACCACCGATTTGACGACCACGTAGTACATCAGCTGGCGATAGCCGAACCGCTGCACGGGCAGGAACGGCAGGTCCGACCACGGCGCGCGCTTTTCCAGGATCATGCCCAGGGCGCCGGCCGACAGGTCGACGCCGATGAACACCGCCCAGTAGACCAGGCCCAGGATCAGGTCGTCCGGACGCCACTCCACCGGGTGGGCGACGGCGGCGTAGACGCTGCTGATCAGACTCCAGACCACGCCCAGATCGACCAGCGGCGCGGCGACGGCGAGGATGATCTGGAACAGCCAGATCTGCGGCAGGGCCACGAAGCCCAGGACCGGCGTCTTGGTGTTGAACATCGCCTTGCGGTGCTTCCACACGCACTGCAGCGTGCCGAACGACCAGCGGAAGCGTTGCTTCAGAAGGCCGCCGACCGTGTCCGGCGCCTCGGTATAGGCGCGGGCGTCGGGGTCGAAGGCCACCTTCCAGCCGGCGCGCTGGCAGGCGATGGTCAGATCCTGGTCCTCGGCCAGGGTGTCGGCCGGATAGCCGCCCAGGGCGTCGAGCACGCTCTTGCGCCACGCGCCCACGGCGCCCGGCACCACGGTGACCGCGCCGAGCGCCGCCAGCGCCCGACGCTCCAGGTTCTGGGCGGTGACATATTCCAGCGCCTGCCAGCGGGTGACGACATTGACCCGGTTGCCGACGATGGCGTTGCCGGCCACCGCGCCGATGTCCTCGTCCTGGAACCAGCGGGCCAGGCGGCCGATGGTTTCCGGGGGGAACAGGGTGTCGGCGTCCAGGGCCACGACGTACTCGCCCTTGGCCACGGCCAGGCCGCGGTTCACGGCCCGCGCCTTGCCGCCGTTCTCGAACGACAGCAGCGTCACGCGCGGATCGTTGGCGAAGTGGGCGCGCACCTCGTCGGCCGTGCGGTCCTTGGAGCCGTCGTCCAGAACCAGCACCTCGAGGTTCTTCCACTTCGACTCCAGGATCCGCGCCACCGAGGCGGCGATCACCTTCTCCTCGTTGAAGCAGGGGATCAGCACGCTGACCAACGGACCGTTGTCCGGGTCGAGATCGGCGGGCTCGTCGTGGGTCCAGAAGCGGTGAACCAGGGCCAGGCTGGCCAGGAACACCAGCCGCGCGACGCCCAGGAAGATCGCGGTGATGAACAGCCCCGTCATGATCTTCTGGAACCCGCGGAAGAAGTCGAAGCCGAGGCGGTCCAGCGCTAGGTCGAGCGCGGTGCGCGAGGTCTTCGGCATGGTCTGCTCGGGCGTCAGGCCCGCCAGCTCGCCGATCGTCACCAGGCGGTAGCCGCGCGCGCGGATGGCGTCGATCAGGCCGGGCAGCGCCTGGACCGTATGGCTGCGATCGCCGCCCGCGTCGTGCAGCAGCACGACCTGGCCGGGCCGGTTTCCGGGATTGTCCAGCCGGTCCAGCGCGCGGTCGATGATCTGCTGGGGCGAGGGCTTTTGCCAGTCGTCGGTATCGATCCGCAGGCCGACGGTCATGTAGCCCAGGGTCTGGGCGATCACCAGCGGCGCCACCTCGTGCGGGGTCGACGGCTCGGCGTCCCCGAAGAACGGCGGGCGGAACAGACGCATCGAGCGCCCGGTCAGCACCTCGAACAGGCGCTGGGTGGCGTTCAGCTCGACCTGGACCTGCGGCAGGGGCGTTTCGGCGATGTTGGGGTGGGTCCAGCTGTGGCCGCCGACATTGTGGCCCTCGGCCACCTCGCGCTGCACCAGGTCCGGACGCCTTTGCATGTTCTGGCCGATCACGAAGAACGTGGCCGGGGCGTGCTTGGCCTTCAGGATGTCGAGGATCTTGGGCGTCCAGCGGCCGTCGGGGCCGTCGTCGAAGGTCAGGGCGACCAGGCCCTTCTTCTGGCCATAGCGCTCGATCACGTAGCTGGACGGAATGACGTCGTAGCTCTCGCCCGAGATCAGGCCGGTCTGGTGATCGAACTCCATGCTGCGCTTGCCCGGGGTGGGCAGCGAGGCCACGCGCAGCACCTCGCCGCCGCCGTCGAAGTCGACGCCCTGGCCGTTGGCCAGGGTGGTCAGCCCGCTCGCCGAGATCTGGCCATAGGGCTTGCCCAGCAGGGTCCAGACGCCGGGATCTTCCATGCCCATGCGCCACAGGCCATATCCGCGCGGCTTCCAGGCGTCGGTGACCTTGATCTGGTTGAACAGCGTCACCGCGTCCAGGAACCAGACGACGTGGTTGTCGCCGTTGTCGTCGGTATAGCTGTAGGTCGGATTCAGGGTCTCCGGATCCATGCGGATCGTGGCGCCGGCGTCCTGGGCGTTGCGCATCGCCTCGTGGAAGGTGGCCGGCGCGCCGGACGCGCGCGTGCCGTCCTTCTTCAGCGTCCAGTCATAGCCATAGGCGCCCAGGGCCAGGACCGAGCGGTTCGGATCCAGCGAGGCGAAGCGCTGGGCCAGCTCGCGCTCGTACCAGTCCTGACCGGCGTTCGGGCCGGGGTCGCCCAGCGCGTAGTGCTGGTCGTAGGCCATCAGCACCAGGGTGTCGGACGCCTGCTCCAGACGCTTCAGCGGCCAGCCCTCCTCGTCGAAGGGCGCGGTCACCCAGACCTCGCGGTCGGTCCCGGCGAAGGCGGCGCGGGCCTCCTCGAGGAACTTCGGATAGGCGGCCAGGCCCTTGGGGCCCAGGGCTTCGAAGTCGAAGACATAGCCGCCGTAGCCGCGCTGGGCGGCCAGGTCCTTGAGGTTGGCGATCAGCTTGGCCCGGGCGGCGGGATTGACCAGCAGGGCGTCGCCCATCGGCCCGTTGAACGCGGCGTTGGCCGAGTTGTGGACCAGCGGCAGCACGGCCGGCGGCTTGGGCGCATTGGCGATGCGCGCCGCGCCTTCGGGGTCGTCGACGATATTGATGTCGCCGCCCGAACCGTTGATGGCGATCCACTGGGGCGAGATCACGTCCAGCTTGTCGACGTTGCGGCGCAGGGACTCGCGGCTATCCTCGTCCCAGGGCACGTAGAAGCCGACCGACAGCGCCTTGGCGCCGGTGGCCGTGGTCTCGTCCTTGGGCCGCGGCACGTGGCGCCAGGTCTTGGCGACCTTGGTCTTTCGCGGCGTCTCCTGGTGCAGCGACGTCAGGACATGAGGGTCCTTCAGCGGCGCGTCGGGCAGGCGCGGAGCGAAGGCCAGGGTGGCGACGAAGCCGGCCACGATCGCGGCGACGGCCGAGATGAAGACGCCCAGCACCAGCTTGGCGCGCCGCTCACGCTTGCCCGTGGGGTCGTGGAAGATATGGCGGTCGTCGGGAGTCATGGTCGGGAGTCGCTCGGCCTGGAGCCTGTCCGCTTCAAATGGACTCATTCGAAGCGGATGAACAGGCTCGGAATCATAAGGTTGGAGCGTGACGCCCGCCGAAACCGCTCACACTTTCGGCGATCACGCTCCAGTTCGCGGCTCTTGATACCCGAAATTGACGGAAGCGTGGCGCATTCTATCGGACCGCGTCGCGCGGATCCTCCGTCCGCGCCCCTACTCGACCCAGTCGCGCGCCAGACGCCGCGAGGCCAGCAGGAAAAGCAGCGCCGCCAGCAGGTAGAAGCCCATGCCGGTATAGATCGCCCAGCGCAGCGATTCCGCGCCGAAGGTCGGCTTGAGCAGATCCGAGACCAGGCCGAAATAATAGACGCCGACGGCGATCCCCAGGAGGTTGTTGATCAGCAGGAACAGCGCCGAGGCCGTGGTCCGCATCGGGGCGGGAGCCAGGTGCTGGACGGCCGCGGTGATGGGCCCCAGCCAGGTCAGGTTCAGACCCGTGGGGATCAGGAAGATCACGAAGGCCACGGCGAGCGCGGCCTGCCCGCCCAGCCCCCCGACCAGGGCGCCGCTGTTCATGGCGAGCAGGAAGCAGGGCACGGAGATCACGAAGGCCACGGCGGGGGTCAGGGGATAGGCGCCCTTGGACTTGGCCCCCAGCCTGTCGGCCATGGCGCCGCCCAGCCAGATGCCTAGCAGACCGCCGATGAAGGCGATGCCCGAATAGTACCAGGCGGTCTGCGCCAGAGTCAGGCCCAGGCTCCGGATGAAGAACGACGGCAGCCAGGCCGCCACGCCATAGCCGCAGACGGACGAGGAGGCCGCGCCCAGGGCCAGCAGCCAGAAGCTGGGC
>NZ_SZWJ01000078.1:0-20317 GCF_012184455.1 Caulobacter sp. SSI4214
GTTCGGGGCGCTGGACCCGGTGACCCGCGTGGCCCTGGCCGACGACGTCCGGGCCCTGCACGAGCGGCTGGGCCTGACGACGGTGATGGTCACCCACGACGTCGGCGAGGCGCTGCTGCTGGCCGACGCGGTGGTGGTGATGGCCGGCGGCAAGGTGCTGGCCCATGCGTCGCCGACTGAACTCCTGGCGGGGCATCCCGACCCCGCTGTCGCCGACCTGATCGCCGCGCCCCGGAAACAGGCCCAGCGTCTGGCGGAGCTGGCCCGTGGCTGAGCGCGTGACCGCCGCCCTGGCCGTCCTGCCCGAGCGCCTGGGCTGGCATGTCGCGCTGTCGGCCTCGGCGCTGGGCCTGGGCCTAGCCGTCGCCCTGCCGCTGGGCATCGCGGCGGCCCGCGATCCGCGCCTGAAGTGGATTTCGCTGGGCGCCGCCGGCCTGGTTCAGACCATACCCAGCTTGGCCCTGCTGGCGCTGTTCTATCCGGTGCTGTTGTTGCTGTCCGGCCTGGCGACGAGGGTGCTGGGGCATGGCTTCCCAGCCCTGGGCTTTCTGCCATCGCTGCTGGCCCTGACGCTGTATTCGATGCTGCCGATCATGCGCAACGCGGCGGCCGGCGTCTCCGGCGTCGACCCCGCCGTGGTCGAGGCCGCGCGCGGCGTGGGCATGACCGATCGCCAGCGGCTCTGGCGCGTCCAGCTGCCCCTGGCCGCGCCGGTGATCATGGCCGGCGTGCGCACGGCCGCCGTCTGGACGATCGGGGCGGCGACCCTGTCCACGCCGGTCGGCCAGACCTCGCTGGGCGACTACATCTTCTCGGGCCTGCAGACCGAGGACTGGGTGGCGGTGCTGGTCGGCTGCGCGGCCTCGGCGGCCCTGGCCTTGGCGGTGGACGCCTTGCTGGGCCTGATCGAGGTGGGAGTAGCGCGACGCGACGGCCGGCGGCTCTGGGCTGGCGGGGCGGGCCTGGCGATCGGCCTGCTGGCGGCGCTGACGCCGCTGGCGGGCGCGGCCCTGTCTCGGGGCGCTCCGGCCTATGTCGTCGGGGCCAAGAACTTCTCCGAGCAGTACATCCTGGCCGAGCTGATGGCCGGGCGGCTGGAGGCCGGCGGCGCGACCGTGCGCCGACGCGTGAACCTGGGCTCGGCGGTGGCCTATCGCGCCCTCGCGGCGGGCGAGATCGACGCCTATGTCGACTATTCGGGCACCCTGTGGGCCAACGTCCTGAACCGCGCGGACAATCCAGGCCGGCAGGCGGTGCTGGATGGTCTGCGGCGAGCGTTGAAGGCGCGCGACGGCGTCGTGCTGCTGGCGCCGCTGGGCTTCGAGAACGCCTACGCCCTGGCCATGCGCCGAGACCGCGCCAGGCAGTTGGGCGTCCGAACTCTGGCCGATCTGGCCGCCAAGGCCCCGAGCCTGACCCTGGGCGGTGATCTGGAGTTCTTTTCCCGGCCCGAATGGAAGAGCGTCGAGAGCGCCTATGGCCTGGCCTTCAAGGCTCGCCGTCAGTTCCAGCCGACCTTCATGTACCGGGCCCTGGAGAGCGGCGAGGTCGACGTGATCTCGGCCTTCTCGTCGGACGGCCGGATCGCCGCCGACGACCTGGTGCTGCTGGACGACCCGAAGGCCGCGCTGCCGCCCTATGACGCGGTGATCCTGGTTTCGCCCAAGCGAGCCGACGATCGGCGGCTGCGGGCGGCGCTGGCGCCGCTGAGTGGGCGCATCGACGTCAAGGCCATGCGGGCGGCCAACTATGCCGTGGACCGGGACATCGGAAAGAAAAGTCCGGCGGAGGCGGCCAGGATGCTCGTCGGCGACGCGATGGCGACGTCCCGACGCGATTGAACGCCCCGTGGTTCGAGATCTCTTCCGCTTCAAGGTTGAAATCTGTTTGGTTCAAGAGGCGGCTAAGCGATGGTTGCGCCGTGACAGAACGTCGCGCGTTCTTCATAACGCCCGTGTTCAGTCTCCATTCAGCCGAGGTCCGTTAAACCCGACCGCATGAAACCGATCCGTGCTCTCATCGTCGCCGCCGCGCTGGCCGCCACCCTTCCGGGCCTGGCCTCGGCGCAGCGTGGTCCGGACTCGCTGGGCGCCGACTGGCGCGAGCGTCAGGATCAGGCGCGCGGCGGCGTTCAGTCGGGACGCCTCGTGCCGCTGGGCCGGGTGATCGAGATGATCAGCCGGCGCGTGCCCGGCCGGGTGCTGGACGCCGGCCTGGAAGGCCGCAACTATCGGGTCCGCTGGGCCACCGCGGACGGCCGTCGCATCGACTTCATCGTCGACGCCGAGACCGGTCAGATCCTGAGCGGCGGCTGAGGAGTTACCACGTCATGCGCATTCTGCTCGTCGAGGACGATCCCGACCTGACGCGCCAGCTGAAGCTGGCCCTGGCCGACGCCGGCTACGCCGTCGATCACGCCCCCGACGGCGAGGAAGCCCAGTTCCTGGGCGAGACCGAGCCCTATGACGCGGTGGTCCTGGACCTGGGGCTGCCGAAGGTGGACGGCGTATCGGTGCTGGAGCGCTGGCGGCGCGGCAATGTCACCACGCCGGTGCTGATCCTGACCGCGCGGGCCGCCTGGAGCGACAAGGTCGCTGGTTTCGACGCCGGTGCCGACGACTATCTGGCCAAGCCCTTCCACACCGAGGAACTGCTGGCCCGCCTGCGCGCTCTGCTGCGGCGCTCGGCCGGCCACGCCGCGCCCTCGCTCTCGTGCGGCGCGCTGCGCCTGGATCCCCGGGCGGCGCGGGCCAGCGTCAATGGCGAGCCGCTGCGGCTGACCTCGCTGGAATACCGGCTGCTGCATTACATGATGATGCACCAGGGCCGGGTGATCGGGCGCACCGAGTTGGTCGAGCACCTTTATGACCAGGACTTCGATCGCGACAGCAACACCATCGAGGTGTTCATCGGCCGCCTGCGCAAGAAGCTGGGCGCCGACCGTATCGAGACCGTGCGGGGCCTGGGCTATCGGCTGATCGCGCTGGAAGGCGAGAGCGCTTAGCTCCGTGATCGATCTTCGTCGCCGCTCGCTGGTTCGACGGCTGGTCCTGATCGCGGGGGTCTGGACCCTGCTGGTCATGCTGGTGGCCGGGGTCTTTCTGACGGCCCAGTTCCGCGGCGCGGCCATCCGGCGCTTCGACCAGTCTCTGGCGGTGCTGACCGATGATCTCTACGCGGGCTCGTCGGTCGACGACGGCGAGCTGCGCGCCCCGTTCCTGACCGACATCCGCGCCACGCGCGCCTATTCCGGCCGCTACTGGGTGATCCTGGACAAGCAGCGCGACGGGGCGATGCGCGCGGTCGAGCGGTCTCGCTCGCTGTTCGACAGCGACCTGATGCTGTCCTCGCGCCAGGTGGACCAACTGGACGCCAAGCCGGGCAAGACCCAGTACTTCGATCTTCGCGGCCCGCAAGACAAGCCGCTGCGCGCCGCCGCCATCCAGGCTCGGCTGCCGGGCTATCCCGATCCCGTGGTCTTCCTGGCCGCCGAGGACCGGTCTCCGATCGACGCCGACGCCGATCGTTTCGCGGGCGTCACCGCCATCGCCCTGCTGATCCTGGGCGTCGGCCTGATCCTGGCCGTGGTGGTGCAGGTGCGGTTTGGTCTTCAGCCGCTGTTTCGACTGCGCCGCGAGGTGGCGGCGGTCCGGCGCGGCAAGACCGAACGCGTGGAGGGCGCCTATCCGGACGAACTGGAGCCCCTGGCGCGCGAACTGAACGCCCTTCTGGCCCATAACCAGGAGGTCGTGGAGCGCCAGCGCACCCACGTCGGCAATCTCGCGCACGCCTTGAAGACGCCGCTGTCGGTCATGCTGACCGAGGCGTCTCAGCAGCCGGGCCAGCTGGCCGAGGTGGTCGAACGCCAGGCCCAGACCATGCGCGAGCAGGTCGACCACCACCTGCGCCGGGCCCGCGCCGCCGCGCGCTCCCAGACCAGCGGCGAGCGCACGCCTCTGGAGCCGATCCTGGACGAGCTGGCCGTCACCCTGGAGCGGATTTTCCAGGACAAGGGGGTCCAGATCGATTGGCGCTGTCCCGAGGACCTGTGCTTCCAGGGCGAGAAGCAGGACCTGATGGAGCTGGCCGGCAACGTCATGGAAAACGCCGGCAAGTGGTGCCGGGGCAAGATCCGCGTCGAGGCCGCGCCGGAGGGCGAGGCCAGGCTGTTGCTCACCGTCGACGATGACGGCCCCGGCCTGCCGCCCGAGGAGCGCGCCCAGGCCCTGAAGCGCGGCCAGCGCCTCGACGAGAACGCGCCCGGGTCGGGTCTGGGTCTGTCGATCGTCGACGAGTTGGCGCGGGCCTATGGCGGCTCCGTGCAACTGGGCGAATCGCCCCTGGGCGGTCTGCGCGTCTGCCTAGACCTGCCTCGCGCGGAAGCTTAGCCATAGGTTGAGAAAGGTCGCCGCCCTCGATCGGTTCGCATACCGTTGGTCGGCGTTTCTAAACCTTTAGTCGTGTTGAGCTTTTCGCGGCGCGACAATATGCTCTGACGCGTCGGATTTTCATCGCGTTTCGGAAATCCTTAACCTCGTTTCGAACATGGTTGACGTCCATCGGACACGCGCGTCCGTTTCGGGGGATCATGGCCGCTATCGCCGCCCACAAAATGCAGATGATCCGGACGCTGGTGGAAACCGCGCCGGACGCGGCTCTGCGCAGTCTGGAGCTGGCGTTGTCGGGCGCGGGCGGACAGGGTTCGTTGGCCGCCGTGCGGGGACTGGTCGAGGACGAGACCGCCAACCGCTTCGTGCGAAATAATGTCCTGGCTCCGATCGCGCCGCTTTGCGTCGCCCGGCGCGAAGGCCAGGTGGACTTTCCCGCCCCCGTGCTGTCTCGCCTTTGGCGGGCCCTGAAGTCGGTCGCGCCCGAAGGCGTGCAAGAGGCCTCGGCCAAGTGCAATCCGTGGGATCTGGAGCAGGGGACGCCCGAGATCTTCGACGAACTGTGCAAGACGGCGGCGGCCGGCCTGCGCGACCCCGACAACGCCGCGTTCGACAGCGTTCGTGTTCTTTGCGATCCCGAGGATCTGGCGCTTTGCCTGCAACTGGCGCCGATCGTCCGCAGCTGCCTGCCCAAGCTTTCGGAGTGGGTCAGCCGCATGTCGGGCGAGCGCGCGGCCGCCGCGCGTCTGGCCTATCGCGACGCCTGCCGGATCAGCGATGACGCCGGCGCCTTGCTGCTGGACATCCTGTCGGCCCATCTGCCCGACGACTGGCGCATCCTGCGGGTGATCTCGGCGGTCATGGACCGCCCGTCCGATCGCTATCTCGCCTCGTCGGAATTCAAGGACTTCGGCGAGCGCATCCTGGACGACATCGATGCGTCGATCGTCCGTGTCGAGACCTTCAATTTCGCGGATGGCGAAAAGGTCGGGCGCGAGGTCGCCCAGGTCGCCCATAAGGTCCAGCTGCAGATCGTCGAATTCCAGCAGTCCGTAGACGTCGCCAAGGACGGCCCGTGGGGCAAGCGTCTGGCTCGCCACAAGCAGGCCATGGCCAAGGCTTGCGAGGTCCGCATGGAGCAGGCCGACAAGGAGCTGGAACGGGCCCTGCCGACCCGTCCGATCTCGATGATGGGCAAGAAGGGCGGAAGGGGCGCGGCCAAGCTGACCGATGAGCCGGACGAGGCGCAGATCCGCCGCGCTCAAGGCGCCCTGGCCTTTGTCGCCGAGCTGCGCAGCTGCGCCGACAAGGCCGGCTATGGCACGACCCGCACCAAGGTGCTGGAAAAGCTGAACACGCGTCTGGACCCCTATATCGAGGACGTCCTGCACGTGGCCCGCACGGGCGAGGGCGGCGACACGGCCCTGGCCGTCAAGTATCTGAACATCGCCGCGGGCTTCATCGCCTACACCCGCGACGAAAAGACCGCCGAAATCGTCCGCCGCCGCGCGGCCGCCGCGATCGCGGCTTAACTGGCCAAGCCCGTCTTTCGGGCTGTTGAGAGCTCACATCTAGCGCGTCAGCCAGGCGTCCAAAGCCTTGTTGACCACCTCCGGCCGCTCCAGCGTGATCACGTGACCGCAGTCGGCGGCGATCGTCAGGGTCGCGCCAGGGATCGCCGCCGCCATCTCCTCGGACAGGGCCATGGGCGTCAGCGGATCGGCGTCGCCGACCACGATGGTCGTGGGGACGCTGATTTCGGCCAGAAGCGGGCGGCTGTCGGGGCGGGCGATCACCGCCTCGGTCTGGCGCGCGAAGCCGTCCAGTCCAACCGTCCGGCCCATCCGGATGCTGACGGCGTTAAGCGCGGGGTCGCCCTTGCGGCTGGGGTGCGTCAGGGCATCCGCGCCCAGGTTCAGGAACCGCTCGAAGCCCACGGCGCGCGCCTGGTCCAGCATCTTGCGACGCGCGGCGGTCTGTTCGGGGGTGTCGGGCCGCGCCGAGGTGCAGATCAGCGCCAGCTTCTCCACCCGATCGGCGGCCTGCCGCAGGATCTCGAAGGCGAGATAGCCGCCCATGGACACCCCCGCGAGCGCGAAGCGTGGCGGGGCGTTTTTCAGGATCCGCGCGGCGATCTCCGCCATGGTCTCCCCCGCCAAGGTGTTGGCGATGGCGACGGGGCCATGGGGCCACAGCGTCGGCAGCTGAGGGGCGAAGATCTCCTCCGAGCAGAGGAGTCCCGGAACCAGCAGGATCGCCGTCATGACACCTCTCCATGCGCGCGGCGACACCATGGCGCGGTGCGGCGAGGCACTTAAGCGCTTTTTTCGCTAACGGCCGGCTCGCGGAACGGCTAACACGCGGCCATGATCGCTTTCTGGATCGCCGCGACGGGGCTGTCTGCCGTGACCGCGGGCCTTGTGCTGCGGGGCGCGGCGAAGGCTCGTCCGGTCGATGACGCCGACACCCGGCTGGAACCGCATCGCCGCCGCCTGGCCGAGGTCGAACGCTTGGCCCTGGACGGCCTTCTGTCGCAGGACGAGTTGAAGGCCGCGCGCGCCGAGGCGGGCCGGGGTCTGCTGGCCGCCGCCGACCAGGCCGAGCACTGGACGCGGGACGGCGCTGGTCCGCGCAAGGCCGTGGTGGCGACCGTGGGCGCGGCCTGCGTCGCCGCCGTCGGTCTCTATCTCTTCGTGGGCCATCCCGAACTGCCCGATCAGGCCTTCGCCAAGCGCGTGGCCGAGTGGAAGGCCGCCGATCCCGCGACCCTGGCGCCCGACCAGATCGCCGCCGTGCTGGAAAGCGTGGTCGCCAGCCAGCCCAAGGCGATCGAGCCGCTGGTGTTCCTGGCCAAGGCCCGCGTGGCCAGCGGCGACCTGCCCGGCGCCGAGGCGGCGCTGCGCAGGGCCGTGCGCCTGGCCCCCAAGCGCGCGGACCTCTGGAGCCTGCTGGGCCAGACCTTCGTGATGGAGAGCGCTCAGAAGGGCGACGGCGGCCAGGTCGGCCCCGACGCCAAGCTGGCTTTCACTCAGGCGTTGAAGGCCGATCCGAACGACCTGCGCGCCCGCTATTTCCTGGGGCGCGGCAAGGTGGCGGACGGCGATGTGCAGGGCGGTCTGGCGGACTGGCGCGCGCTGCTGGCCAGTCTTCCGCCCGACAATCCGGCGCGCGCGACGCTCGCGGCGGAGATCGCCCAGGTCGAGACGCAAGGTCGTCTGGCCTCCGCCGAGCCCGCCGCCGCCCAGAACCCGCAGGTCCAGGGCATGATCGCCGGCATGGTCGAGGGGCTGGCGGCTCGGTTGGCGAAGTCGCCCGACGATCCGGACGGCTGGGTGCGCCTGGTCCGCGCCTATGCCGTGCTGGGCGAGACCGCCAAGCGCGACGCGGCCCTGGCCAGCGCTTCGGCTCGTTTCAAGGATCAGCCCAAGGTGCTGTCGGCCCTGCGTCAGGCGGCCGACACGCCCGCTCAAGCCAACGTAAAGACGCCATGAGTTTCTGGCCCAAATCCCGCAAGGCGCGGACGCGCCTCACCGTGCTGCTGGCCGTCGCGCCGGTGCTGGCCCTGGCCGTGGGTCTGGCGCTGTTTGGCCTGCGCGACAGCATCTCGCTATTCTACACCCCGGCCCAGGCTCAGGAGGCTCACGTCAAGCCGGGCCGCAAGGTGCAACTGGGCGGGCTCGTCCAGCGCGGCAGCGTGGTCAAGCACCCCGGCGGCGATGTCGACTTCGTGGTCGCCGACCACAAGGCGTCGGCCAAGGTGACCTATCACGGCGACCTGCCGGACCTGTTCCGCGAAGGGCAGGGGATCGTGGCCGAAGGCAGCTTCGATCCGAACGGCGTCTTCGTCGCCAAGCAGGTGCTGGCCAAGCACGACGAGCGCTACATGCCGCGCGATGTCGCCAAGGCCCTGAAGAAGCAGGGCGAGTGGCGGGGCGAGGGCGCGCCCGCTCCCAGCTATGGGAGTCAGAAGCCATGAGCGTCTGTCCTTTCTCCGGCGAGGCGACACGGGGATGATCACCGAACTGGGCGCGTTCGCCCTCGTCCTTTCGCTGATGCTGTCTGTCGCCCAGACCGGTCTGTCGGCCGTCGGCGGCGCGCGGCGCTCGCCGGTGCTGGCCGGCGCGGGACGCGGCGCGGCCGTGGCCGCCTTCGTCGCCGTCGCGGTGGCCTTCGCGGCGCTGATCCACGCCTTCGTGGTCTCGGACTTCTCGGTCGCCAACGTGGCCGGCAACTCCCACACCGCCAAGCCGATGCTGTACAAGGTGGCCGGCGCCTGGGGCAGCCACGAGGGCTCCATGCTGCTGTGGTGCCTGGTCCTGACCGGCTATGGCGCGGCCATGGCGGCGTTCGGCGAGAGCTTGCCGCCCAGGCTCCGGGCCTACGCCCTGGCCGTGCAAGGCGCGCTGGGCGTGCTGTTCCTGGCCTATGCCGTCTTCGCCTCCAACCCGCTGGCCCGCCTGCTGGAGGTCCCGGTCGAGGGGCGGTCGCTGAACCCCTTGCTGCAGGACCCCGCCCTGGCGGCTCACCCGCCGTTCCTCTACAGCGGCTATGTCGGCTTCTCGGTGGTCTATTCGCTGTCTCTGGCGGCCCTGATCGAGGGACGGGTCGACGCGGCCTGGGCCCGCTGGGTGCGCCCCTGGACCCTGGCGGCCTGGAGCCTGCTGACCGTCGGCATCACCCTGGGCGCCTTCTGGGCCTATTACGAACTGGGCTGGGGCGGCTGGTGGTTCTGGGACCCGGTCGAGAACGCCAGCTTCATGCCCTGGCTGATCGGCGCGGCCCTGCTGCACTCGGCGATCGTCACCGAAAAGCGCGGCGCCCTGCCGGGTTGGACGGCCTTCCTGGCTCTGGCCGCCTTCACCTTCTCGATGCTGGGCGCCTTCCTGGTGCGCTCGGGCGTGCTGACCAGCGTCCACGCCTTCGCCGTCGATCCGACGCGCGGCGTCCTGCTGCTGATCATGATGGGCCTGGCGGCGGGAGCCGGGTTCCTGCTGTTCGCGATCCGCGCCCCGTCGCTGAACCCCGGCGGCCAGTTTCGCGCGGTCAGCCGCGAGAGCGCCATCGTCCTCAACAATATCCTGCTGTCGACCGCGACGGCGGTGGTGCTGCTGGGCACGCTCTATCCGCTGATCCGCGAGGCCATGGACGGCGAGGCCGTATCGGTCGGCGCGCCGTTCTTCAACCTGACATTCACGCCGCTGATGGTGCTGGCCTTCGCCATCCTGCCGACCGGCCCGCTGCTGGCCTGGAAGCGCGGCGACGCGCGCGGCGTGGCCCGCAAGCTGTGGGTCGTTCTGGCGGTCGCGGCCCTGCTTGGCCTGATCGCCTACGGAATCGTCCAGCCGCGCAAGGCCCTGGCCAGCGGCGGGCTGGCGCTGGGCTTCTGGCTGCTGGGCGGCGCGCTGCTGGAGATGGCCGACCGCCTGAAGCTGTTCCGCGCGCCGTCCGCCGAGAGCTTGCGCCGCGCCCGGGGCCTGCCGCGCGGCGCCTGGGGCGCGACCCTGGCCCACGCCGGTCTGGGCGTCTTCGTGCTGGGCGCGTCGTTCGAGACCGCATGGCGCGTCGAGGCCGCCCAGGCGCTGAGCCTGAACGACAGCCAGACGCTGGGCGCCTATGTGCTGACCCTGACCGACATCGGCACGGTGGAAGGTCCCAACTACCTGGCCGAGCGCGGCGTGGTGAGGATCGTCGACAAGGCGGGCCGTCTCGTTTGCCGCGCCGAGCCCGAGCGCCGCTTCTACCCGACCGGCGCCCAGACCACCTCGGAGGTGGCGATCTGTCCGCGCCTGCTGGACGACCTCTATGTGGTGCTCGGCGAGCGCCGGGCGGGCGAGGGCGGCAAGCCCGCCTGGCTGGTGCGCGCCTATGTGAACCCGTGGGTGCGGCTGATCTTCCTGGGGCCGCTCTTGATGGCGATCGGCGGGGCGATCTCGCTGTCGGACCGCCGCGTGCGCCTGGGCGTGGGCCGCCGGGCCCGGGAGGTGGTGTCGTGAGGGGCGCGGGCGTCATGGATCCTCCCCCGCGATGTGGGGGAGGTGGTCGGGAGGGCCGGAGGGGGCTAGCTGGGCGTATGCGGCGTTTGCCCCCTCAGTCGCTCCGCGACAGCTCCCCCGCGTCGCGGGGGAGCATCTCCAGGACCCTCGCAGTCGCCCTGGCGTCCATCGCGCTGATGGCCAGCGCGTCCGAGCCGTCCGAGCGTCTCGCCGATCCGGGCCAGGAGGCGCGGGCCCGCGCGATCTTCCGCGAGGTGCGCTGCCTGGTCTGCCAGAACGAGTCGATCGACGATTCCGAGGCCCAGCTGGCGGGCGATCTGCGGCGGCTCGTGCGCGAGCAGGTCAAGGCCGGACGCAGCGATGCCGAGATCCGCGCGTTCCTGGTGCAGCGCTATGGCGAGTTCGTGCTGCTGAAGCCCCGCTTTTCGGCCGGCAACGCCGCGCTGTGGCTGGCCCCCGCCGGGGTGCTGGTCGTCGGCGGCGGGCTGATGATCGCGTTGCTGCGACGCCGGCAAACGCCGGAGGCGGAGCTTTCCGAAGACGAGGAAGATCGCCTGCGCCGGCTGCTCGAAGACGATTGACACGATTGCGCCGAAAAGGGGCCGCAAGAAGCGCCCTCCGAGTGACGGAAAGTAAGTCGAGAGCCATTGCACCTTTTGTCGCTGGAACTAGGTTCTCAGATCGAAAGGCCGCGCGTCGGACGCGCGGATGAGGAAAGACGAGAATGACCGCTAGGAAGTCGGGTTTCATTGTGGGCGCCGTCGCTGGCGCGGGCGTCGCCTGCGCGGCTCTGGCCGGAGTCGGGATGCGCATGGGGACGGCTTCGGCGGAAACGCCTCAAGCCGTTCCGGCCATGGCCGGCTCGCCGGCCTTCGCGCCGCCGCCGGGCGCGCCGATGTCGTTCGCCGACATCTTCGAGAAGGTCTCGCCCGCCGTCGTCCAGATCAACGTGACGTCCAAGGCCAGCCCGCAACCGCTGCGAATCCCGGGCCTGGAAGGCTTCGACATCGTGCCGCGCGGCCAGAAGGGCAAGCCGGGCCAGAAGGACCAGGGCGACGAGGATTCGCCGTCCCTGCCGAAGCAGCAGTCCGCCGGCTCGGGCTTCTTCATCTCGGCCGACGGCTACATCGTCACCAACAACCACGTGGTCGCCGACGCCGACGACATCCAGGTGGTGCTGAAGGACGGCCGCGAGCTGAAGGCCACGCTGGTCGGCCGCGACGAAGGCACCGACCTGGCCGTTATCAAGGTCATCGACCCCAAGGCCAAGGGGAAGGACTTCCCCTATGTGAACTTCGAGAACCAGGCCAAGCCGCGCGTCGGCGACTGGGTGATCACCATCGGCAACCCGTTCGGCCTGGGCGGAACGGCCACGGCCGGCATCATCTCGGCCTATAACCGCGATCTGGGCGACACGACCTCGTCGTTCGTCAACTACATCCAGATCGACGCGCCGATCAATCGCGGCAACTCGGGCGGTCCCAGCTTCGACATCTACGGCCGGGTGATCGGCGTCAACAGCGCCATCTACTCGCCGTCGGGCGGCTCGGTCGGCATCGGCTTCGCCATTCCGGCGGACATCGCCGAAGCGACCGCCAAGCAGCTGATCGCCGGCGGCAAGGTGGTGCGTGGTTATATCGGCGTCACCATCTCGGACTTTAATTCCGAGATGGCCGAGGCGCTCGGCCTGAAGGACGTCAAGGGCGCTATTGTCTCCGAGCTGGTGCCGGGCGGTCCCGCCGCCAAGGCCGGCCTGCTGCCCGACGACATCCTGACCGGCGTCAACGGCAAGACCATCGCCAACCGCTCGGAGCTGACCCGCGAAGTGGCCAAGGCGCGTCCGGGCGAGACGATCAAGATGTCGATCATCCGCGACGGCAAGCCGCGCGTCATCGACGTCAAGTCCGGCACCCGTCCGTCGGAAGGCTCGCTGGCCTTGAACGACAATGACGACGATCAAGGGTCGGGCGCCGCGCCGACGCCGGACAAGCCGGTGACGGCCAAGATCGACGCCCTGGGCCTGACGCTGTCGCCGATCGACGCGGCCGCGCGCCAGACCTACAAGATCGACACCGAGGTCAAGGGTCTGCTGATCACCGCCGTCAAGGGCGACAGCGACGCGGGCGAAAAGGGTCTGGCCAAGGGCGACGTCCTGGCCAATGTCAACGGCACGGCGGTCAACACGGTCGCCGACGTCAATGGCCTGATCGCCACCGCCAAGAAGGCCGGCCGCACCAGCGTTCTGGTCAAGGTCATTCGCCAGAACCGCCCGGTCTTCGTGCCGCTGAAGATCGCGCCGTAGAGGCCGTAAGGTTTCTTCGGTTGTCCTGATCGGCGGAAGTCGATCAGGACAGGCCGTAAGCCTGCTAGGGTCAAAAGACAGAGCCCCGCTCCGCACCGCCGGAGCGGGGCTTTTTCATATCTGTCGAAGGTTTAAGGTGCGACGCTCGCCGAAAGCGGTATCAACCGCTTGGACGGTCGCGCAACGCGCGGAATCGGGGGAACGTCGACCGTCACGCCATTCCGTTTCAAGCGCATGAGGGGCTCGCTGATGCGTATACTGATTATCGAGGACGATCTTGAAGCGGCGGGCGCGATGGCGCACGGCCTGAAGGAGGCCGGCTACGAGGTCTTGCACGCGCCCGATGGCGAGGCCGGCCTGTCCGAAGCCCAGAAGGGCGGCTTCGACGTGCTGGTCGTCGACCGGATGATGCCCAAGCTGGACGGCGTCACCGTCGTCGAGACCCTGCGCCGGGAAGGCGACCAGACGCCGGTGCTGTTCCTCTCGGCCCTGGGCGAGGTCAATGACCGCGTCGTGGGCCTGCGGGCCGGCGCGGACGACTATCTGGTCAAGCCCTACGCCTTCCCCGAGCTGATGGCCCGGGTCGAGGCCCTGTCGCGCCGCCGCGAGACCGGCGCCGTGGCGACCACCCTCAAGGTGGGCGAACTGGAAATGAACTTGATCAACCGGACGGTCCATCGTCAGGGCAGGGAGATCGACCTGCAGCCGCGCGAGTTCCAGCTGCTGGAGTTCATGATGCGCCACGCCGGCCAGTCGGTGACCCGCACCATGCTGCTGGAGAAGGTCTGGGAGTACCATTTCGATCCGCAAACCAACGTCATCGACGTCCACATCTCGCGCCTTCGCAGCAAGATCGACAAGGGTTTCGACCGTCCGATGCTGCAGACCGTGCGTGGCGCCGGCTATCGGCTGGATCCGTAGTCTCACCATCCGACTTCCCCGGCGACACGTCAGTGCGGCGAAGCCAGTGCCGGGAAGATCGGGAACTTAATGCTCCGAACTCGAACGAGGTCGGACTCGAGGAGGCCTTAGCGCCTACGACACCATGCGCCTGCCGCGTCTCCTCCGCACCACGCCGTTCCGGCTGACCCTGCTGTTCCTGGCCCTGTTCGCGGCGGCCGCCAGCGCGTTCCTGGGCTACATCTATGTCGCCACGGCCGGCGAGGTGAACCGCCGCGCCCAGGCCGAGATCAGCCGCGAGTTCGAGAGCCTGGAGACCGCCTATCGCCAAGGCGGGGTCGACGCCCTGAACCAGGCCATCGTCGAGCGCGCCACCGGCGAGCGGCCGTTCCTGTATTTCCTGGCCGACAAGAGCGGCAAGCGGATCTCCGGCTCGATCGAGGAGTCGCCGGTCGCCAACTTCACCGGCGATGGTCCCACCTGGGCCAGTTTCAAGGTCACGGAGACCGACATGGACGGCGCCGAGGTCAAGGCCGCGGCCAAGGGCGTCCAGCAGCGGCTGGAGCACGGCGAGATCCTGTTCGTCGGGGCCGATGTCGACGCCTCGGAAGCCTATGTCCGCAAGATCGTCCGGGCCCTGTGGGGCGCGGGGGCCCTGGTCATCCTGCTGGGCCTGGCCGGCGGGGTGCTGATCAGCCGCAATGTCAGCCGCTCGATGCAGGGGCTGGTCGATGTGGTCAACGCGGTGCGGGCCGGCGATCTGCACGCTCGGGCCAAGATCCGCGGCGCGCGCGACGAGTATGACGAGCTGGCCGAGGGCCTGAACGACATGCTGGACCGTATCGAGCGGCTGATGGGCGGTCTGCGCCACGCCGGCGACGCCATCGCCCACGACCTGCGCTCGCCGCTGACCCGCCTGCGGGCGCGGATGGAGGTGGCCCTGATCGACGCCGAGAACGGCAAGGGCGATCCCTTGGCGGCGCTGGAGACGGCCCTGGCCGACGCCGACGGGGTGCTGAAGACCTTCAACGCCGTACTGGCCATCGCCCGGCTGCAGGCCGCCGGCGCCGCGCCGGATCAGAAGAGCTTCGACGCCTCGGAGCTGGCCAGCGACATGGCCGAGCTCTACGAACTGTCGTGCGAGGACAAGGGCCTGGACTTCAAGGCCGAGATCGTCCCGGCCCTGACCATCAAGGGCAATCGCGAATTCCTGGCCCAGGCCCTGGCCAACATCCTGGACAACGCCATCAAGTACACGCCCGAGGGCGGCGCCATCATGCTGCGCGCGCGCCGCACGTCGTCGGGCGAGCTGGAGTTCTCGGTCACCGACACCGGGCCGGGCGTGCCCGAGGCCGACCGGGCCCGTGTGGTCCAACGCTTCGTGCGCCTGGAGAATAGCCGCAGCGAGCCCGGCGCGGGTCTGGGCTTGTCGCTGGTCCAGGCCGTCGCGGCCTCGCACGGCGGGCGGCTGGAGCTGGCCGAGGGGCCGGGCGAGTACAACGGCATGGGTCCGGGCCTGCGGGTGGCCCTGGTGCTGCCGCGCGTCGAATAGCGGTCCTTACGGGGTGGCCCGCACCCAGGTGATCGCGCCGGTGACCGGATCGATCTGGGCCGCCATGCCTGAATTGACGTCGCTAGCCTGAGGCCCGCGCGGCGCCACGCTCCAGACCAGCGCCATGGCGGCGACGGCCAGGAAGGTGACGGTCAGGAAGCCGGCGATGTCGCGCGCCAGGCTCGGCTCGCGCTTGTTCAGCAGGGAGACCCGCAGGATCAGCGGGTGGGTGGCCCAGCCGCAGGCCAGCGGCGAGACGGCGGCGCCCATCTGAGCCTTCATCAGGGCCCTGGCGTAGTCGGCGCGGATGTCCGAGCGCAGAGCCACGACCGTGGCGTCGCAGGCCAGTTCCTGATCGACACGGATCAGGCGCGTGGCCAGGGCGATCATCGGATTGCACCAGCCCAGCACGCCGATCACGGCGATGACCAGGTTGGCGATCGGGTCGCCGCGGTTGATGTGGGTGCGCTCGTGAAGCTGGATCATCGCCCGCTCGCGATCGTCGAAGCGCTGGGCGAAGTCGGCCGGCAGCACGACGCGCGGCCAGAGGGCGCCGACGACGGCGGGACCGGCCAGGCCCTGGTCGACGCGGCGGCGGAACATGTGCTCGCGCAGGGTCAGGATCGCCGTGGCGATCACGCAGCCGGCCAGCCAGAGCAGGATCAGCTTGCCGGCCCAGACGCCCAGCGGACGCGCGGGCGAGCCGAAATCCAGGGTCTCGGCCAGGCTGGGGAAGAAGGCGGCCGCGGCGGCGGCGGGGACGATGATCCACAGACCGTAGGCGCGGCGGGGCCCAAAGGCGCCGCGCGCCAGCGGCCGCAGAAGGATCACCAGCAGCACGGCGGCAGCGGCGGCGATCTGAGCCCGGATCAGGGCGAGGGCGAACAGCTCGGTCATGGTCTGCGGCGTTCCTGGCCTTCTAAGACCCGATCGTTACAACTGTAATTTCCCGCGTCAAGCCGGTCTCCGCGCGGCGGCGCGACGACTTGTCGACGACCCCGCGCCGGGCCACGGTGCCGACATGACTCGCCCGCTCGCCGACCGCCTCGCCCCTTGCGGCCCCGTCCTCGACGCCAAGGCCGCCGAGCGGGCCCACGAGATGATCGCCAAGCGGGTCGGCGAGGGCATGGCGTCCGTGGACCTGGCCTGGGCGGCCCTGGCGCCGGTGTTCGCCGCCTCGCCCTATCTGGCGGGTCTGGCGCGCCGCGATGGCCGCCGCCTACCCATGATCCTGGAGGGGGATCCCGACCGGATCCTGGCTGTGATCCTGACCGCCGCCGAGGCCTTGGCGGCCGAGCCGGACTTCGAGACCGCCCGGCGTCGGCTGCGCGAGCTGAAGGCCGACCTGCACCTGCTGACGGCCCTGTGCGACCTGGGCGGCGTCTGGGGTCTCGATCAGGTCACCGGCGCCCTGACCCGCTTCGCCGACGCCTCGCTGAAAGCCGCTTTGGCCCAGGCCGTGCGGCAGGAGGTCGATCGCGGCGCGCTGACCCACGTGGGCGAGGGTGAGGACGGTCCCGCGCCCGGCCTCTTCTGCGTGGCCATGGGCAAGCACGGCGCGTTCGAGCTGAACTATTCCAGCGACATCGACTTTTCGATCTTCTACGCGCCCGACAGGTTGCCGGTCGCCGAGGGGCACGAGCCCCAGGCCGTGGCGGTGCGCATCGCCAACCACCTGGGGCGTGTTCTGCAGGAGCGCACCGGCGACGGCTATGTCTTCCGCATCGACCTGCGCCTGCGCCCCGACCCGTCCTCGACGCCGCCCGCCATGCCAGTGGACGCGGCCATGGACTACTACGAGAGCGTCGGTCAGAACTGGGAGCGCGCCGCCCACATCAAAGCCCGGGTCGCGGCCGGCGACTTCGCCGAGGGACAAGCGTTCCTGGAGGGGCTACAGCCGTTCATCTGGCGGCGAAACCTCGATTTCGCGGCCATCGCCGACATCCATTCGATCAAGCGCCAGATCCACGCCTACAAGGTCGATGACCGCCTGACCGCCAAGGGCGCCGACCTGAAGCTGGGCCGGGGCGGCATCCGCGAGATCGAGTTCTTCGTCCAGACCCAGCAGCTGATCCTGGGCGGCCGCCAGCCGGACCTGCGCGGCCCTCGAACCCTCGACGCCCTGGCCGCCCTGGCCGCCGCGGGCCATGTCACGCCCGAGGACGCCGCCTGGTTGACCGGCGCCTATCGCGACTTGCGGGCCCTGGAACACCGCGCCCAGATGATCGCCGACGACCAGACCCACAAGCTTCCGGAGTCGGACGCCGAGCGCAAAAAGGTCGCCGCGCTCTGGGGGCAGGACAACCTGCGCAGCTTCGACGCGACGGTCGGCAAGATCCTGAAGGGCGTGAACCTGCGCTACGGACGGCTGTTCGCCGGCGAGGAGGCGCTGTCCTCCCGCTTTGGAAGCCTTGTCTTCACTGGCGTCGAGGACGATCCCGAGACCCTGGCCACCCTGAAGCGCATGGGGTTCTCCAGCCCCGAACGGATCGCCGCCACCATCCGAAGCTGGCACCACGGGCGCATCGCCGCCACCCGCACCGAGCGGGGCCGCGAGCTGTTCACCCGCTTGGCGCCGCGCCTGCTGGACGCCGCCAACGCCACCGGCGCGCCCGACCCGGCCTTCAATCGTTTCGCCGACTTCTTCGCGGGTCTGAGCTCGGGCGTGCAGATCCAGTCGCTGTTTCTGGCCCAGCCGCGCCTGTTCAAGCTGATCGTCGAGGTGATGGCCTTCGCGCCGCGCCTGGCCTCGACCCTGGCCCGCCGGCCCACCGCGCTGGACGCCCTGCTGGATCCGGCCTTTTTCGGACCGATCGAGACTCCGGCCGTCGCCCCCTGGGACCCGGCCGATTTCGAGGGCGCGATGGACGCCGCCCGCCGCCTGTTCCGGGATCAGAGCTTCCGCATCGGCGTGCGGGTGATGAGCGGCAGCGCCGACGCCCGCGACATTGGCCGGGCGTTCGCCGAACTGGCCGACCTGATCATCGGCGGCCTGGCGCCGGCGGCGCAGAACGAGGTCGAGCGGATCGGCGGCGCCTTCCCCGGCGAGGTCGCCGTCGTCGCCCTGGGCAAGGCCGGCTCGCGCGAGATGACCGCCAAGTCCGACCTCGACCTGATGACCCTCTACGCCGCCGACCCGCGCGACATGTCGTCGATCAAGGCCTGGGGCGCCGAGACCTTCTACGGCCGCTTCACCCAGCGCCTGGCCTCGGCCCTGTCGGCGCCCACGGGCGAGGGCACGCTTTACGAGGTGGACCTGAAGCTGCGCCCCTCGGGAACCAAGGGGCCCGTCGCCGTCAGCTTCGCGGCCTTCGAGGACTATTATGAGCGCGAGGCCGAGACCTGGGAGCTGCTGGCCCTGACGCGCGCCCGGGTGGTGTGGGCCAGCTCGCCCGCCTTCAAGGTTCGCGCCGAGGCGGCGATCGAGGCGGCGCTGCGCCGGCCGCGCGACGCCAAGAAGACCGCCGCCGACGTCATCGAGATGCGTGAGCTGATGGAGCGCGAGCGGCCGGGCAAGGGCGACTGGGACCTGAAGCTCGATCCCGGCGGCCTGGTGGACATCGAGTTCGCCGCCCAGTTCCTGCAACTGGCCCACGCCGCCCAGGACGGTCCCCTTCGCCAGAATACCGGCGAGGCCCTGGCGGCCTTGCGGGCGGCGGGTCTGGCCGATGATGGCGCGCTGGCTAGGCTCGAGGCCGCCTGGCGGCTGGAGCAGGACCTCTCTCAGCTGATCAAGGTGGCGCTGGAGGACGGCGCGGACGTCGAGGCCGAGCCCAAGGCTTTCCGGACCCTGCTGGCCAGGGCCGGTCACGTCGGCCAGTTCAAGTCTCTGAGGCCCAAACTGGCCAAGGCCAAGGCCGAGGCCCGCGCCGCCTACGCGGCGATCGTCAAGGCGTCGGGCTGAGAGTCGTCGACGACCGCGACGGAAAGGGCGATCTCGCGCGTTAAGGTCTCCGAGGGACGGCCGCCAACCGCCTAGGAGATCTTGCATGGGTATTCGAATTCTGACCGTCGTGGGCGCCGTGCTGGCCCTGGGCGGTCCGGCCCTGGCCCAGACGCCATCGACGCCGACCGCCGCTGGCATGACCCTGCAGCAGTTCGAGGCCGCGAACGGCGACAAGTGGTTCGCCCGCGTCGACGCCAACAAGGACGGCAAGATCTCGCCCGAGGAGTTCGAGGCGTTCCGCGCCAAGAGCGCCAGCGACGGCGCCGACGCGGCGGCCAAGCCGTCCGACAAGGCCAGCAAGCGCGCCGCTCGCATGTTCGCGCGCTTCGACGCCGACCACGACGGCTTCATTTCGCGAAGCGAGGCGAACGCGGTCCTGGCTTGGCGGTTCAAGCGCATGGACGCCAACAACGACGGCGTCCTGTCTCTGGAAGAGTTGAACGCCAAGCCGGGTAAGGCCAAGGTCGGGATCTGATGACGACGTGCGTGGCGGGTTGAGGTTTGTCGTCCGACGGGAACGATCCCGACGAGGGCTTGCTGGCGGGGGTGGGACGGGGCGATCCGACCGCCGTTCGCGCCCTGCTGGACCGACGCCTGCCGCGCATTCTGGCACTGGCCCGGCGGATGCTGAACGATCCGGGCGAGGCCGAGGACGTGGCGCAGGAGACCTTCCTGCGCGCCTGGAAGCAGGCTCGGAGCTGGAAGCCGGGCGGCGCGAAGTTCGATACCTGGCTGCACCGCGTCGCGCTCAATCTGTGCTACGACCGGCTGCGCAAGCGTCGCGAGACGCCGACCGACCAGCCGCCCGAGCAGGTGGACACGGGGCCCGCGCCGGATGCCGGCTTGCTGGGCGCCGACCTCTCGCGGAGGGTCGAGTCGGCCCTGGCGGCGCTGCCGCCGCGCCAACGGGAGGCGATCGTGCTTTGCCATCACCAGGGCTTGGGCAATATCGAAGCCGCTGGCTTGATGGAAATCAGTGTCGAGGCGCTGGAGAGCTTGCTTTCACGCGGGCGTCGGGCGTTGAAGGCCGCGCTGGCCGATCTGGCGGGCGAGGCGTGATGGCGGCGACGGACCGAAAGGAGGTGTGGTCATGATGTCACTCGAGAGGTTCGAGGACCTGGCCGAGACCTATGGCGGCGAAATCGCGCGCTGGCCCGAGGCCGAGCGCGAGGCCGCGCGCGCCCTGTTGGCCGTCGAAGCGTCCCGGCTGACGCCGGTGCTGGTCGCCGCGGCCCA
>NZ_SZWJ01000079.1:0-20228 GCF_012184455.1 Caulobacter sp. SSI4214
GAAGATGGCGATCAGCGCCTTTTGATGCGCGGCCTGGCGGACCAGCGGCGGCAGCACGCCCTCGGCGGCGGCCAGGGCCGTCTGCTGGGCGGCGACGTCGGCCGCGCCGATGTCGCCCAGGGCCTGGCGCTTCTGGAAGAGGTCCAGAAGGGCGCGGTTGTCGCGGATCGACTGCTCGGCGGCGGCGATCTGGGCTTCCAGCGCCGCGTTCTGAATCACGGCCAGGGTCAGGTTGCCGGCGACGGCCGCGCGGGCGGCGACCAGGCGCTGGGCCGCGACCTCGGCGGCGGCCTTGGCCGAGACGCGCTTTTCCCGCGCCGCGCCGAACAGGTCGAGCGGATAGCTGACGCTGAGCTGAGCCGAATGCAGGCTGTAGAGGAACTGGTCGGGATCGGGCAGGGGGTTGGACAGCGCGCGGGGCGCCTTGACCCTCTGGCTCTGTTCGCTGACATCGACCTGAGGCCACAGCGCGCCGGTGGCGGCGGTGGCCTGGGCCCGGGCCTGGCGCAAGGCCGCCTCGGCGCCGGCCAAGTCGTTGTCGGCCTTCAGGGCCTGATCGACCAGGGCGTTCAGGTCGGCGTTGCCGAACGCGCGCCACCAGTCGGCCGGGCGCTCGACGTCGGCCGAGAAGGCCTGGGCCGGGCCGGCCAGCGGGCGGATCGGCGCGGCGTCGGGCGTCGGCGGCGGCGTGACCTTAGGCGTCGGGTCGCGCGGCCCCAGGGCGCAGGCCGAGGCGCAGAGCGCCAGAAGAGGGACGAGACGCCGGATCATGCGCCAGCCTCCGCTTCCGGCGCCGCCTGGCGGCGCTTTTCGTCGCTGGCGCCGATATGGCGCGAGAACCGCAGGATCAGCACGGGCAGAACCACCAGGATCAGCAGCGGCGCCAGGCTCATCCCGCCGACCACCACCAGGGCGAGGGGGCGTTGGACCTGGCTGCCGATGCCGTTGGAGACGGCGGCGGGCAGCAGGCCGATCGCGGCCGCCAGACAGGTCATCAGGACCGGCCGCATACCCTTCTTGACGGTGGCGACGACCGCCTTCTCGCGGGGCAGGCCGTCGTCCATGGCCTGGTTGAAGATGGTCACCATCAGGATCCCGTCCATGACGGCGATGCCGAACAGGGCCACGAAGCCGATGGCGGCCGAGATCGAGAAGGGCGTCCCCGTCAGCGCGAGCGCCAGCACCCCGCCGATGATCGCCATCGGGATGGCGCTGAAGGCCAGAAGGGTGTCGATGACCGAGGTGAAGTTGGCGTAGAGCAGGATCAGGATCAGGGCCAGGCTGATCGGCACGACGATCTCCAGCCGCTCGACCGCGCTCTTCAGGTTCGCGAGCTCGCCGGCCCATTCCAGGTGATAGCCCGGCGGCAGCTTGATCTTGCGGGCGATCGTCGACTGAGCCTCGGTCACGGCGCCGCCCAGGTCGCGATCGCGCACGCTGAACTTGATGGGCACGTAGCGCTCCTGGTGTTCGCGGTAGATGAACGAGGCGCCGGAGGTCAGGTTGACCTTGGCCACGTCGGACAGCGGCACCTGGACGATGCCTTGGCCGTCGGGCGTGGGCGCGCCGATGGTGATCCGCCGGATCGCCGCCAGGGTGCCGCGCTGGTCGCTGGGCAGGCGAAGCACGATCGGGAAGTGCCGGTCGGTGCCGCGCTCATAGAGGTCGCCGGGGCTTTGTCCGCCGATGGCGGCCGAGACCACGCCATTGACGTCGTCGGGAGTCAGGCCGTAGCGCGCGGCGGCCAGGCGATCGACCTCGATGCGCACGGTGGGCTGGCCCAGCGACGCGGCCACGCCAAGGTCGGCGATCCCACGCACATGGCTCATCTGATCCTGCATCTGGCTGGCCAGGCGCGTCAGCACGTTGAGGTCCGGCCCGAAGATCTTGACCGAGTTGGCGCCCTTCACGCCCGAGGCGGCCTCGTCGACATTGTCCTCGATATATTGCGAGAACTCGAAGTCGACGCCGGGGAAGCGGTCCTTCAGACGCTTCTGCAGCTCGGCCGTCAGTTTTTCCTTGGTCATGCCATGCGGCCAGGAGTCGAACGGCTTCAGGGGGGTATAGTACTCGGCGTTGAAGAAGCCCGTGGCGTCGGTGCCGTCGTCGGGGCGGCCGTGAGTGGAGATCACCCGATCGACCTCGGGATAGCCGGCGATCACGTTGCGGATGGCGTTAACGGTCGGCTGACCGGCTTCCAGCGAGATCGAGGCGGGCAGGGTGGCGCGGATATAGAGGTTGCCCTCTTCCAGGTGGGGCAGGAATTCCACGCCCAGGCCGCGCACGGCGATCACGGCGGTGACCAAGAGGACGCCCGCGCCGCCCATCACCACGAAACGGTTGGCCAGGGCGAAGGCGGCGATCGGATCGTAGATCCGGCGCAGCCCGCGCACGATCCGGGTCTCGACCTCGCTGAGCTTGTCGGGCAGCAGCATGGCCGACAGCACCGGCGAGATCGTGAAGGTGGCGATCAGCCCGCCGGCGATGGCGTAGGCGTAGGTCTCGGCCATCGGGCCGAAGATGTGGCCTTCGACCCCGCTCAGCGTGAACAGCGGAATGAAGCTGGCGATGATGATGGCGGCCGAGAAGAAGATGCCGCGGCTCACCTCGCTGGAGGCGTGCAGGATCGCCGAGAAGCGGCTGGCCTGGGTCGCGTGGCTCTTGCCGCTGCTGATGTGCTCGGAACGCTCCACCATGTGGCGGAAGATGTTCTCGACCAGGATGACGCTGGCGTCGACCACCAGGCCGAAGTCCAGGGCGCCGACCGACAGCAGATTGGCGCTTTCGCCCTTCAGCACCAGGATCAGCACCGCGAAGGCCAGGGCGAAGGGAATGGTCGTCGCCACGATCAGGGCGCTGCGCAGGTTGCCGAGGAACAGCCATTGCAGAAGGAAGATCAGCACCACCCCTTCGATCAGGTTGTGCATGACCGTGTGGGTGGTCACGTCGATCAGGGACGAGCGATCATAGAGCGGCGTCAGCTTGACCCCGGGCGGCAGGACATTGCCCGAATTGATCGCCTCGACCTCCTTCTGGACGGCCTTGATCGTCGGCAAGGACTGAGCGCCGCGCTGCATCAGCACGATGCCCATGACGATGTCGTCGTCCTTGCCCTCGCCGGCGATGCCCAGGCGCGGCTGGTTGCCGATCTTCACGGTGGCCACATCCTTCAGCAGGATGGGGGTGTCGCCCGAGGGCGCGACCAGGACGTCGCGGATCTGGTCCATGGACTGGATCAGGCCGACGCCGCGCACGATGGCGGCCTGGGCCCCGAAGTTCACGGTCTGGCCGCCGACATTGCCGTCCGACTTGCCGATCGCCTGAATGACCTGGCCGATCGTCACGCCATGGCTGCGCAGCTTGTCGTTGTCGACCTCGACCTCGTAGGTGCGCAGCTTGCCGCCCCAGCCGGTGACGTCGATCACGCCGGGAATGCGCTTGAAGCGGCGCTGAAGGACCCAGTCCTGCAGGGTCTTCAGGTCCATAACCGAATAGCCGGCGGGCGCGTCCAGGCGATAGCGATAGATTTCGCCGATCGGGCTGGTGGGCGAGATCTGCGGCTGGGCGCCGCCGGGCAGGTTGCCCAGCTGGGACAGCCGGCCCAGCACCATGCGCTCGGCTTCCTGGAAGCTGACGTCATAGGTGAACTGGATCTTCACGTCCGACAGGCCGAACAGCGAGATCGACCGTACCGTCGTCATGTGGGGCAGGCCGGCGACCTGCACCTCGATCGGCGTGGTGATGTTGCGTTCCATCTCCTCGGCCGAGACGCCGGGGCTCTGGGTCACGACCTCGACCATCGGCGGCACCGGGTCGGGATAGGCTTCGATGTTCAGGTGCGCGAACGCGAAGCCGCCGGCCAGCACCAGGCCGACCAGCACCATGATCATCAACAGGCGCTGACGCAGCGCGAACTCTACAACGCGATTCACTGGCCCGAGCCCGCCTCGTTCACGAAGATGGCGCCGGCGGTGACGATCTTCTCACCGGGCGCGAGACCGGACGCGATCCGCTCGTATCCGTCAGGCCCTTCGGAGGTGGTCACCGAACGGGACTGCAGCAGGCCGTCGGGACGCTTAACCCAGACGCGGGCGGAGTCGCCTTCGTGGATCACCGCAGCGGCCGGGACCAGGATGGCCGAGCCGACCTTGGGCGCGTGGATCGAGAAGTTGGCGAACATGCCAGGCTTCAGCGCCTGGTCGCGATTATCGACGGTGGCGCGGACGGGCAGTCGGTGCGTGGCCGGATCGAGGGCCGCGCCGATATTGTCGATCACGGCGTGGAACACGCGACCGGGATAGGCGGGCGTCGTCACGTCGACCGCGTCGCCGACTCGGACGCGGCTGGCGGCCGTCTGCTCGACCTGGGTGGTGAGCCAAACGCGAGACAGGTCCGCGATGGTCATCACCGGCTTGTCGCCGCCGGCGGAGACGAATTGACCTGGCGAGACCGAGCGAACCGCGATCGTTCCCGCGATAGGGGCATGAAAGGTCGTCTGGGCGTAGACGCCCGCGACCTCCTTGGCCGCCTCCAGGCGCCTGATCTCGTCCGGCGTCTTGCCCAGGAGGCTCAGCTTGTCGCGGGCCGCGCCCAGCGCCGCGTCAGCGCTTCGCACGGCCGACTGGGCGGAGACCAGGTCGGTCTGCGCTTGGCGGAAGTCTTTCAGCGAGCCGCCGGCCGACTTGTAGATGGCCTCCTGGCGCTGGGCGTTGTCCTGAGCGGTTCGCAACAGGGCGGCCGCCGTGAGATGCTGCGCCGCGGCGGCGAACAGGCCGTTGCGGGCGTCGACGAACTCGGGCGAGGCGATCGTCAGAAGCGGCTGACCCTTGGCCACGCGCTGGCCAGGCTGGGCCATCACTTGGGTGACCTGGCCGGAATAGGGCAGCAGCAGCGGGGTGGCCTGGTCTTCGTCCACGGCGATCACGCCGGCCGCGATCAGGCTGTCGGCGTCGGCGCTGGGCCCGACGGTCTGGATCTTCAGATCGGCCAGCTGGTCCGCCGTGGGTCTGAATTGGCCGGGCGGCAGGGTCGGCGCGGCCGCCGGCGGATGGGCCAGGACCTTATGGGCCAGGGTGATCGAACCCCAGGCCACGACCAGCACGCCGGCCGCCATGGCCACGAGCCGATATTGCCGAGCCTTGTCAAGGCTCGGCGCCGATGGCAGTTCGTCACCTTGTTCTGCGCCTGTCATCTAGGCCGCTCGCCTCCGCGCGATCGCTTGGTATGTTGCGGCGCAACCTATTCAGCCTGGCTTACACCAGACTTATGATCGCCCCGGATGCGGGCCAGGACGCGGGATTGCGATGCGGCTCTTGATCGTCGAGGACGACGCGGCTCTGGCCGAGGCGCTGGGCGAGGCCTTGGAAACCGCCAGGATCGCCAGCGACAAGGCCCAGACGGCGGCCGACGCCATTCAGATGCTGGACGCCACCCGCTACGTGGCGGTCATCCTCGATCTGGGCTTGCCCGATGGCGATGGCCGCGCGCTGCTGCGGCGCCTGCGCGCCCGCAAGGACCCGATCCCGGTGCTGATTCTCACCGCGCGCGGCGATCTAAAGGACAGGGTCGAAGGCCTGGACGCCGGCGCCGACGATTATCTGACGAAGCCTTTCGCCTTCGACGAGCTCCTGGCCCGCCTGCGCGCGGTGTTGCGACGCAAGGGCGACTTCCAGGGCAGCGACCTCGGCTTTGCCGACCTCAGCTTCGACGTCCATTCTCGCGAACTGTGGGTCGGCGACGCGCAGCTGCTGCTTTCGCCCCGGGAAGGCGAACTGATGGAGCTTCTGATCCGCCGCGCGGGCCAGGTGGTCAGCCGCCAATTGGCCGAGGATCAGCTGTTTGGCATGAGCAATACGCTCGGCTCCAACGCCGTCGAGGTCTACATCCATCGGCTTCGCCGCAAGCTGGAGGACGCCGGCGCGATCGCCCGCATCGAGAACATTCGCGGGGTCGGCTATCTGCTGCGGGGCGAGGCGTGAAGCTGGGCTGGCCCCGTTCGCTGATCGCCCGCATTCTGCTGGCGGAGGTCGTGACCTTCGTCCTGGCGACGACGCTGCTATTGTCGTTCACGCTTTCGACGCTGCGCGGCTCGGTCTCGCGGATCCAGAACGACGTGTTCATCGCTCAGGCCGAGGCGGTGGCCTCCGGCCTGCGGATCTCACAGGATGATCAGTGGCGGGTGGAGCTGAACCCCTCGCTCGCGCCGATCTTCCAGACCCATTATGACGGGCGGGCCTACCGCGTGCTGGACGCGGACGGCTTCGAGGTCGCGCGGAGCCCCTTTGCCGGGGCCGAGCCGGCCTCGGCCATGCCCCGCGCTGACAAGCCGGCGGTGTTCGAGGTGGGGCGCCTAGCCGGGGTCAGTCTGCCGGTGGACACCTACGGACGCCGCCTGTGGGTCGTGGTCACCCAGGAGCAGGACCGGCCCGGGGCCATTCTGGACGACGTGGTCAGCGCCTTTCTGCGCGCCCTGGCGCTGATCATTCCCCTGATGCTGCTGCTGCCGATCGTCAACGGCCTGATCATTCGCCGGCTGGTCGGAGCCGTGCGGCGCGTCTCGCTGCGCGCGGCCGAGATCGACGCCGACCGGCTGTCCGAGCGTCTGCCCGAGACGGGCTTGCCCTCCGAGGTCATTCCGCTGGTGCAGGCCGTCAACGCGCTGGTCGATCGTCTGGAGGCCGGGTTTCGGCGGCAGGCCGAGTTCAGTTCCAACATCGCTCACGAACTGCGGACCCCGCTGACCACGCTCAGCCTGAAGCTGACGATGGTCGAGGACCGGGCGCTGCGCTCGCAACTGGCCGCCCAGGTCGAGCGGTTGTCGCATGTGTTGTCGCAGCTGCGGGATTTGGCGGCCTTGGAGACGCTGGATCGGAACCAGTTCGCCGAGGTGGATCTGAAGGCGCTGGCGGTCGCGGTGGTCGGCGAGATGGCCCCCAGCGTGGTCGATAGAGGCCATGCGATCGAGGTGAGCGGCCCCGCCGAGGTTCAGGTGCTGGCCGTCCGCGCCTTGGTCGAACTCGCGCTGCGCAATCTGATCGAGAACGCGGTGCGCCATACGCCGGAGGGCGTTCGCATCCGGGTGGCGGTCGATGCGGAGGGCAGCTTGACCGTGCTCGACGATGGTCCAGGCATCGCTTCGGAAACGATTGGGGATGTCGTGCGCCGGTTCTGGCGGGCCGATCACGGACGCACCGATAGCGCCGGCATCGGCCTGTCCATCGTCCAGCGGATCATCGATGTGCACGGCGGTGTGCTGACGGTCCGCAACCGCAAGCCTCACGGCGCCAGCTTCAATCTGAAGTTTCCGATATCCTGACCGTAGAGCGCGTTAGGTTTAAGTGTGAACGGTTAAACCGCTCGAACGCGCTCTAAACATGCTCTAAGGCCCAGGCTTCAGGCGGCCAGCGGCGCGCGAATGTAGAGCAGAGCGCCGGTTCGGGTGTAGATCTCGGGATGATCGATCTCGGGAAAGGCCAAGTGCAGGTCGCCCTTGCGGATGGTCTGGTCGCCGAACTCGAACTCGCCTTCCAGGACGAGGCATTCCTCGACGCCGACATGGCCGTGGCCGGGATAGCGCGAGCCAGGGTCCATGCGGATCATCACCGCTTCCCAGCCCCGCACGGGATCGACATGGAGCTGACGGCGAGCGACGCCCTCGAACAGGGGCTCCCAATCGCCTTCGTCGGCGCGAACGGTCTTGGTTCCCGCTTCGCGCTCGACGGTCTCAAGGCGCGCTTCCAGTCCGGCCCACAGCGCGGTGGCGGCCCGCGGATCGGCGGGCAGATCGAGGGCCGCGACTCCGTCGCGCCACCGCTTGGCCGAGGCCTCGAAGGTCGTCGAGGCTCGGATCCGGGCGCGCGCGGCGTCCTCGTCGAAAGCCTTTCTGGCGACGGCGCTGTCGGCGGAAGAACTCATGTTCGCAGCACTCCTCGCTTCCGTTCGTCCGGAATGGAACCGCCGCTAGATTTCGGCTCGGGCGGGCCGCACTCAGTCTTCAATATGGATTTCCCGGCCGTATCCGTCAATTCATGTGGTCCGGAGCATAGCCTGGCGTGGGAATGAGCGGCAGCACCGAGGCCAGAACGGCGATGGCGATCAGCCAGCTGGCCGCGACCTTCAAGGCGATGGCCCAGCGGCGTTGAACCAGCCATGTGGCGGGAAGCAGCAAGAGCAGGGCGGGGGCGGCGATGGCCAGGTCCAACGGCCGACCGGCGCGACCGATCAGCAAGCCGCTCCAGGCACCCGCGTTCAATCCCGCCGTCATCGCCAAGAGGCGTCGGGGGGCGGTCGGCCAGTGCGTCAGGGCCGCCGTCAGCGCCAGGCTGACCCACGCGCCCAGAAAGATCGTTTCGGTCCAGGCGACGGGCGCCGCGTAAAAGGACAAAGCCGTCGCCGCCAGAAGGCACGAAAGGATCGCCGCGACGCGATCCCCGCGCGCGGATCGCGCCAAGGCCAGGGCCAAGGCCGCCATGAGCAAGGCCGGGGGGAGGGCGCCGCCTCTCATTTCCAGACGAGCCTCGTCATGAAGAAGACGCCGCTGCAGGCGATCAGCGCGCCGGCTCCCGTGATCAGGCGCGCGCCCCAGGGCCGTTCCTTGAGGAAGCCCAGGCCCACGCCGCCAATGTGCAAGAAGCCGGTGGAGAGCACGAAGCCGGCGCTGTAGCCAACGGGATCGGCGGCGGACGGCAGCTCTCGGCCGTGCGCATAGCCGTGGAAAAGGCCGAAGATCCCGACGATCACGCAGGCGAGCCAGTTGGGCGGCTTAAACGCCAAGGCGATCGCGAGCCCAAGAACCAGAACGGAGAGCGCGATGCCCGCCTCGACCGGCGGCAGAGGCGCGCCCGCCATGCCCAAGAGCGCGCCCAAGGCCATCAGCGACGGGAAGATGACCGGCAGCGCCGCGACCAGCGGGCGGCCCAGATAGGCGCCCCAGAGACCCACCGCGATCATGGCCAGCATGTGGTCGAAGCCGGTGAGCGGATGGATGAATCCGGCGGCGAAGCCGCCCGCCAGGCCCGTGCCCTCGTGAGCGAAGGCCGGCGCCGGCAAGGCGGCCGCGAGAACCAGCGCCAGAACCAGGGCGCGCGGAGATTTGGGATGAGGCACGCGGGGAGCCTTTCGGATTGCGCTTAGGCCCACTACGCCGGCGCCCGTCATCTCGGATGCAGCATTACGGAAAGTTAATGTTGTGGAAAATAACAATGAAAACGGATATTTACGGGGAAATTCTCTCTTCCTTCTTCCCTGACTCCGTTGAGAACCATGATGAAGCGCCGCTCTCCGTCGCCGCGCGGCTTGGCCTTTTCCGCCTTGCTGGCCTGCCTGCCGCCAAGCGCGGCATTCGCTCATGACTACTGGCTTCAGCCTCGGGACTTCTGGGTCGCGCCGGGCGGAACCGACGCGCTCTCCATCCAGGTCGGTCACGGCCCCTTGCGACAGGCCTGGTCGGTCGACCCGGGGCGCGTTGTGCTGTTTCGCTCGCGGAGCGGTGCGGGCGAGGTCGATCGTCGGGCGGAGCTGCGCCCGGGACCCACGGGCCAGGAAAGTCGACTGACCTTCAAGACGCCCGGCGCCCACATGCTGATCTTCCAGTCCACGCCCGCCTTCAGCGATCTCCCCGCCATCCGGTTCAATGCCTATGCGCAGGAGGAAGGCCTGACGCCGGCGGTGCAATGGCGTCAGGTTCATGGTCAGACCGAGCGGCCTGGGCGCGAGTTTTACAGTCGACGGGCCAAGGCCTTGGTGCGGGTCGGCGATCAGACCGGGCCCGACGACCTGGTCACCAAGCCGGTGGGTCTGTCTCTTGAGATCGTCCCCGAGAAAAATCCCTACACCCTTCCGGCCGACGCGCCCCTGCCCGTGCGGATCTACTTCGAGGGGCGTCCCCTGGCTGGCGCGACGGTGAAGCTGACCAATCTGGAATTCGACAACCGGCCCTTGGCCGTTCAGCGGTCGGACCAGGACGGACGCGCGCGGTTTCAGGTCCCGCGTCGCGGCACCTGGCTGATCAACGTCATCTGGACCAAGCCCACGCCGAACGATCCTCGCGCCGATTTCGAAACGACCTTTTCCAGCCTGACCTTCGGCTATCCGGCCGGTCCGGCGAAGCCCTGACGAAAAACGACAGCGCCCTGCATCCGCCCGTCGCGGGCCGGCGTAAGCCCCGGCAGTGACCTTGCTTCAGAGGTCGCGACGATGGGGAACCTGATGTCAGACGCTCAGACAAAGCCGGACCTTGGCCGGCCCGCGTCCGTCCTGGCGCTGAGTGTTCTGCTGGCGCTCGGCGCCAGCACGGCGCGGGGGCAGGTGCTCGAGATCGATGCGGGCGGTCGCGTGACGACCTATGCCGGGCCGACGCAGTTCGACGCCGCCGGCGCCCGCCCGCTGTCCGGCCAGCCGAATCCATCCCGCCGGCGCGATCCCGCCGCGCGGATCGCGGTCGCGGCCGGCGCCACCGGCGTCGACGCGCGCCTGATCGAAGCGGTCGCGCGGCAGGAATCGGGATTGCGCGACACGGCGGTCTCGCCCGCCGGCGCCATTGGCCTGATGCAACTGATGCCCGCGACGGCGCGCGCCTTGGGGGTCGATCCCCGCGACGCCGATCAGAACCTGATGGGCGGCGCGCGCTATCTCGGCGGACTGATCCGCCGGTACGACGGCGACCTGACCCTGGCCCTGGCGGCCTACAACGCCGGTCCCGGCGCCGTCGATCGCCACGGCGGGGTGCCGCCCTACCGCGAGACGCGGCTTTACGTGCGCGCGGTGCTCAACCGCCTGGGCGCCCGCCTCAACCCCTAAAATCCGGAGAGTCCGATGTTTCGTCGCATGTCCAATCGCTTGGCTGTCCTGCCGGGCGGCGCCGTCGCCGCGCTGCTCGGCTCATCGGCGCGCGCGCAAGGCTTCGCCGCCGATCCCGCCGGTTCGGGCGTCCTGCTCAACGCCGTCACCTGGCTGCAGGGCACCTTGCTGGGCAATGTCGCCACCTCGCTGGCCGTGATCGCCGTGGGCGCCACGGGCCTGATGATGCTGACCGGCCGGATCGACTGGCGGCGCGGCGGCACGGTGATCCTGGGCTGCTTCATCATCTTCGGCGCGGCAGCGATCGTGGCGGGCGTCAAGTCGGTGGCGGGTGTCGGATGAGCCCGGCGGCGCTGACTCGCGACCCGGTCTTCACGGCCCTGACCCGGCCCCAGATGTTCGCCGGCGTCACCTACAGCTATTTCATCATGAACGCGGTGGTGACCGTCGAGCTGTTCCTGCTGACCAAGAGCTTTTGGGCGCTGCTGGCGGCCATCGTTCTGCACGGCGTGGGCTATCTGGCCTGTCGGCGGGAGCCACGTCTGTTCGATATGTGGCTGATCCGCGCCAAGACCTGTCCGCCGGTTCGCAACGCCCGCTTCTGGCGTTGTAACGCCTACGCGGTCTGACGCGCCATGACCCAGGTTCGTCTCGGCCTCCGTCCCAATCCCGGCCGCGAAGCGCCCGCCGGCGCGCGGCTGCCCTATGCGCGCCACCTGGACGCGGCGACCGTGTTGTTGCGGGACGGCCGGATGATGCAGGTCATCCATCTGCAAGGCCTCGCCTTCGAGACCGCCGATTCCGACGAACTGAACTATCGCAAGGCCGTGCGCGAGACCATGCTGCGCGGCTTGGCGTTTCCGAAGTTCGCGCTCTACCACCACATCGTGCGCCGCCAGGTTTCGCCTCGACTGGAAGGGCTGTTCACGGACCCGGTCTGTCGTTTTCTGGATGAGGCCTGGCGCGAGCGGCTCCAGGCGCGCCGGCTCTATGTCAATGACCTCTTCCTGACCCTGGTGGTCCGTCCGGGCGCGACCAGCGGCGGCTTGGCCGAAAGGATCCTGGGAACGAGCCGAGACGACGAGGCCCGTCGCCAGGCGCGCGACAAGATCGAACTTGACGCGGCCAGCGATCTCCTGCTCTCGGCCCTGGAGCCCTACGGGGCCCGGCTGCTCGGCCGCTATGCCCGGCAGGGCGTGAGCGGGGACTATTCCGAGCCCCTCGAATTCCTGTCGTTGCTCTACAATGGCGAGGCGCGGTCCTTGCAGACCCCGAGCGGCGATCTTGGCCTGCACCTGCCGGCGCGCCGGGTCAGCTTTGGCGTCGACACCGTGGAACTCGGCCCGTCCGCGCAGTCGCGGACCAGCTATGCGGCGATGGTCTCCATCAAGGACTATCCGCTGCACACCGCGCCGGGGCTGCTCGACGACCTGCTTCGCCAACCGTGCGAGATGGTGCTGACCGAAAGCTTCGCCTTCGTCGATCGTCAGACGACGCTGGAGCGCATGAACCTGGCCCTGCGCCGGATGCGCGCGGCCGACGACGAGGCCCTCAGTCTGCGCGGCGATCTGACCCTCGCCAAGGACGAGGTGGCGGCCGGCCGGGCGGCGTTCGGCGAGCACCACCTGACCATCATGGTCAAGCACGACGATCGCGCCGCGCTGGGTCAGGCCGTCGCCGACGTCCAGGCCGCCTTCACCGAGATCGGGGCGATCGCCGTGCGCGAGGACGTCAATCTGGAGCCGGCGTTCTGGGCGCAATTTCCCGGAAATTTCCAGTACATCGCCCGCCGATCGCTGATCTCGACCGCCAATTTCGCCGGCTTGGCCAGCTACCATAACTTTCCGGTCGGACAGCCCGAGGGCAATCACTGGGGCCAGGCGATCACCCTGCTGGAGACCACCTCGGCGGGCCCCTACTATTTCAACTTCCACCGCGGCGATCTTGGCAATTTCACGGTGATCGGCCCGTCCGGCGCGGGCAAGACGGTGGTGCTGGGCTTCCTGCTGGCCCAGGCCCAGAAGCTGTCGCCACGGACCGTCTATTTCGACAAGGATCGCGGGGCCGAAATCTTCCTGCGCGCCATCGGCGGCCGCTACGACATTCTGCGTCCCGGCCAGCCGACCGGCCTCAATCCGCTCCAACTGGACGACACCCCGGCCAATCGAAAGTTCCTGTGCGACTGGACCGCCAAGCTGGCGGGCGTGACGGCTGGGTCCTCGCCCGAGGATCTGGCGCGCATCGCCGACGCGGTCGACGCCAACTTCGCCCAGCCGCGCGCGTTCCGCCGTCTGCGCTACTTCGCCCAGCTCTTTCGGGGCGGCGCCCGGCCCACGCCTGGCGACCTGGCCTCGCGACTGGGGCCCTGGCACGGCGAAGGGGACTACGCTTGGCTGTTCGATAACGCCGAGGACGCCCTGGACGCCGGCGCGCGGACGCTTGGCTTCGACATGACGCAGATCCTGGACGATCCGACCGCGCGCACGCCGGCCATGATGTACCTGTTCCATCAGGTCGAGCAGCGGCTGGACGGCGAGCCCACCATCATCGTGGTCGACGAGGGCTGGAAGGCGTTGGACGACGACGTGTTCGTGCAGCGGATCCGCGACTGGGAAAAGACCATCCGCAAGCGCAACGCCATTCTGGGCTTCTGCACCCAGAGCGCTCAGGACGCGCTGACCAGCAAGATCGCCAGCGCGATCATCGAGCAGTCGGCCACCCAGATCTTCATGGTCAATCCCAAGGCCCAGGAAGCCGACTACTGCCAGGGCTTCGGCCTGACTCAGCATGAGCTGAACCTGGTCCGGAGCCTGCCCGACACCGCGCGCTGCTTCCTGATCAAGCACGGCAAGGACAGCGTGGTCGCCCGCCTCAACCTCTCGGGCATACCCGAGGCGCTGATCCTGCTGTCGGGGCGGGAGGCGACGGTGCGCCGCCTGGACGCGCTAAGGGCGACCTACGGCGACGCGCCCGAAGCCTGGCTTCCACACCTGACCGGAATGCTGCCATGAGCGGCGCCTGTCCCGTTCCGGCGTCCGACGCGCCCCTCGTTCCCGGGCTACTCGGCATGGCCGACTGCCAGGTGGAGCGGCTGGTGGACGGCGGCTACCACGCGCTGTTCGCGCCCGCGGGCGGCTTCGCGGGCCTGCTGACGGGCCTTCTGACCGTGTTCGTCGCGATCATCGGCTTCCAGCTGATGCTGGGCCGCGGAAGCTATCGGCTGAACGACATCGTCCTGAACGTGGTCAAGCTGGGCGCGGTTCTCGCGTTCGCCACTCAGTGGGACGTCTATCAGCGCGTTGTCTTCCAGGTTCTGTTCGTCGGGCCGCAGCAATTGGCCGACCAACTGGGTCTTGCCGCCGGCGGCGCGCCGACCCGAGACGTGGTCGTCCGCTTGCAGGGCGCTTTCGATAGCCTGACCGCCGCCGCCGCCATCTATGGCGATCATGCCTCGAGCCAGGTCTCCCCGCTGATCGGCGGCGCGGGCTTTGGCGCGATGCTGCTCAACGTGTCCGCCACGGTGCTGATCATGAGCAGCCTGGGCGTGCTGCTGGCCGCCAAGATCGTGCTCGGCGCGCTGCTGGCCCTCGGTCCGGTTTTCGTCGCTCTTTTCCTGTTCGACGCGACCCGGGGGCTTTGCGAGGGGTGGCTGCGCGCCAGCCTGGCCTTCGCCCTGACGCCCTTGTCGGTGATCCTGCTGCTGTCGGCGGACCTGGCGATGATGGAGCCGGCCCTGGCGACCCTGGCCGAGACCTTGGCCAAGAAGCAGTACCCGCTGGCGCCGGTCTATGGCGTCCTGGTGATCGTGATGGTCTTCGCCGGGGTCGTGCTGGGCGCGCTGGTCGCCAGCGGCATGATCGCGAGCGGCCTTCGACTGCCCCGCGCGAGAGCCACTTTGGCCGAGGCGCCGCGCGCCGCGGCCGCGTCCCCGGCGCCCAGTCCGCCGGCTTCGCGCGAGGCGCAACTGGTCCGGGTCGTCTCCACGCTCGACCGGCGTGAACGCCTTAGCGCCGCGACCCTGTCGCTGGGCGCGCCCGAACCGGCTCGGGCGGGCGGATTAGCGCCTCGCGTTGGCGAGGTGACGCCAGGCTGGGCCAGCGCCCGGACCGAACCCTCGGCGCGGCGGGCCATCGCGCCCAAATCCGCGCGCAAGTCCCAGGGAGCCCCGCGATGAAGCTTTTCTCCCGTTCTCCGGAAACGGCCAGCCAGGCGGCCGGAGCGCCGCCCGCGTCCTGGGCCTTCGACGACCTGGCGGCGTTGCGAGCCTCGCGCCGGCGCGCCCAGATCATCGCTGCGGCCGCCGCCGGCGTGGCGGCGCTGGAAGCGGTGGCCCTGGCGACGCTGGCGCCGCTCAAGACCGTCCAGCCCTACACGATCCTGGTCGATCGCCAGACCGGCTACGCCGAAACCCTGCGCGGCGTACAGACCGGGACGCTGAGCCAGGACCAGGCCCTGACCCAGTCCTTCGCCATGCAGTACGTGATGGCGCGCGAGACGGTCGACATGAGCGACCTCGTCGACCGCTACCGCAAGGTGACGCTTTGGTCGTCCGGCGAGGCGAGGGCCCAGTACAAGCGCTCGCTGGAGCGATCCAACCCGGAAAGCCCGCTGAAGGTCTATCCGGCCTCGACCGTGGTCAGCACGATCGTCAAGAGCGTGACGCCGCTGTCGCCGACCAGCGCCATCGTCCGCTTCGACACCGTGCGTCGCGACGCCGGCGCCAGCAGCGGCGAGCGGCGCGCCTGGAGCGCGGTGCTGACCTATCGCTACAGCGGCGCGCCCATGCGCATGGCCGACCGGGCTTTCAATCCGCTGGGCTTCCAGGTCCTGACCTATCGCCGCGACGCCGAGGCGACGACCGCTGGCGCGGTGCGGTTCGACAGCGCCGGGAATCCCGTGTCATGAGACCGGCGCTGTTCCTGACCCTGCTGCTGGCCACGGCCACGCCTTGTCTGGCGGCCCAGACGCCGAAGCCCGGCGCCAGCGATCCGCGCATCCGCACCGTGGCCTACGACGCCGATCAGGTCGTTGAGCTGAAGGCGGTGTTCGACTACCAGCTGATGCTCGAATTCGGCGCCGACGAGCGGATCGAGAACGTCTCGATCGGCGATGGCCTGGCCTGGCAGATCACGCCGAACAAGCGGGCCGATCTGCTATTCGTCAAACCGATCACGGCGGCGACGCCGACCAACATGACGGTGGTGACCGACCAGCATCGCTATGTGTTTCGTCTGTCGGCTCAGGCCGCGACCGGGCTGAAGCCCGACGCCATCACCTATGTGGTCAAGTTCGTCTATCCGGCCCCCGAGACCGCCAAGACGCCGCCACGCCCGCCGCCCACTCCGCCGGCGCGAAAGAACATCGCCTACACCTATCTGGGCTCGACCGCCGTTCTGCCGTCTGTCGTCTTCGACGATGGCCGCTTCACCTATTTCCAGTGGTCGCCGGCCGTGTCGACCCCGGCGATTTTCCTGCTCGGCGACGACGGCGCCGAGAGCCTGGTCAACTACGCGGTGCGCGACGGCTATGTCGTGGTCGAGCAGGTGGCGCGCCGGTTCGTGCTGCGCAATGGCCAAGCCGTCACGACCCTGATCAACGACGCCTGGGCCCCGCCGCCTCCCGAGCCGGACGCGCC
Organism: Caulobacter sp. SSI4214; assembly: GCF_012184455.1. NCBI lineage: Bacteria > Pseudomonadati > Pseudomonadota > Alphaproteobacteria > Caulobacterales > Caulobacteraceae > Caulobacter > Caulobacter sp. SSI4214. The sequence goes on from NZ_SZWJ01000079.1 coordinate 16,433, forward strand.
CAAGCCCCATCGGGACAAGCCGGCGGGAGGACGGCCATGACCGCGTCGCCGACGCCTCCGGAACCGGAGAACGCCTCGGAAGAGACCTTCCTGCCCAGCGTGGCCAAGCCCGTCCGCCCGCTGGCGGGACCCCTGACGGTCGGCGCCGCCGTACTGGCGGGGGTGCTGGTCTTCAACCTGATGAATGGCCATCGGCAGGGCGCCGCGCGTGTCCAGGCCAAAGCGGCCTCGACCGCCCAGGCGCCGATCAGCGCCGACGCGCCGCCCGATCTGGTCGCCCTGCAACAGGCCGCCCGCGCGCCCGAGCCGACGACCTCGCTGGCGCCCACCGTTTCCGCGCCCTTGCCCCTGGCTAGCGCGCCGATCACGCTGGCGACCGCGGTACCGGGTCCTGTCGCGCCGATCGTGGACGGGGAGCGCCGTCGCGCGCCGGCCCTGGTGGTCGACTTCACCGGATCGGGCGCGGCCAACGGTCCGGCGCCAGCCGCGACCCCTGGCGCGGCCTCGACGGCCAAGGCGGCGACCAACGGTCTGAACGCCGACGAGCAGTTCGCCGAGCGCGTGGGCGGCGGCCAGGCCGACATCGCCCGCGCCTCGCTGATCGGCCACCCGCAGTATGTGGTCCCGCAGGGGGCGATGATCCCCGCCGTGCTCGAAACCGCGCTGAATTCCGACCTGCCCGGGTTCGCCCGCGCTGTGGTCAGTCAGGACGTGCGCGCGTTCGACGGCTCGCGCGTGGTGATCCCGCGCGGCAGCCGCGTCATCGGCCAGTACCGCAGCGCCGTGGCCCAGGGACAGTCGCGCGCCTTCGTCATCTGGACCCGGATCGTCAGGCCCGACGGCGCGACGATTCAGATCGGCTCTCCCGCCACCGATCCGCTCGGCCGGGCGGGACTGGAGGGCAAGGTCAACCGTCACTTCTTCGAGCAGTTCGGCGGATCGGTCCTGCTTTCGGTGGTCAACGCGGCCGTGACCAACCTCGCCAATCGCAGCGGTTCTCAGATCATCATCGGCTCGGCGCAGGATGCGATAGGCCTGGGCGCCCTGGCGGCTCGGCCCGCGACGGTGTCGCCGACGATCAAGGTGTCGCAGGGCGCGCCCGTGCGCATCTTCGTGGCCAAGGATCTGGATTTCTCCAGCGTTCCGGACCTGACGCCATGAGCGGCGGCGCCGTCGATGGCGTGTATCTCGAGGCCTATCTGCGTCCGCTGGCGGCGTGGCTGGAGGCCGACGACGTCACCGACGTGCTGATCAATCGGCCGGGCGAGGTCTGGATCGAGCGACTGGGGCAGGGGATGGTCCGCTATCCCGCTCCGGAGATGGATGCGGCGGGCCTCTGGCGCCTGGCCATGCAGATCGCCGCGGCGACGCATCAGGGAGTCAGCCGGCAACATCCGTTGCTGGCCGCCGCCTTGCCGAGCGGCGAGCGGGTCCAGATCGTCGCGCCGCCGGCCACGCGCGGCGACATGGCGATCGCCATCCGCAAGCCGGCGGTGCTGGCCATGCGGCTGGAGGATTTCCAGTTGGACGCCGCCGTCTCCGCCCGGTCCGCGCCGGACGACGACGCCAAGCTGGCGGCCTTGCTCGAGGCCGGAGAGATCACGGCCTTTCTGCGCGGCGCGGTCAAGGCGCGCAAGAACATCGTCATCTCCGGCGGCACCTCCAGCGGCAAGACGACCTTTCTGAACGCCCTGACCCAGGAAATCCCCGCCGAGGAGAGGCTGGTTCTGATCGAGGACGCGCCGGAAGTCCGCTGCGCGCAGCCCAATGTCGTCGGCCTGCTGGCCGCGCGTGGCGGGCAGGGCGAGGCGCGGATCGGGGTCGAGGATCTGTTGCAGGCGTCCCTGCGACTTCGGCCTGACCGCATCATTCTGGGCGAGCTGCGCGGCGCCGAGGCCTACAGCTTCCTGCGGGCGGTCAATTCCGGTCACCCCGGCTCGCTGACGACGGTCCACGCAGACACGCCGGCCGCCGCGCTGGACCAGATCGCGCTGATGGTGATGCAGTCGGGCGCCAATCTCGGCCGCGCCGAGATCGTCGACTATGTGCGTGGGGTGGTCGAGGTCGCCGTGCAACTGACGCGCGTCGACGGCGTCCGGCGCGTGACCAAGGTCGAGTTCCGGCCTCGGCCGGCCCTGGCTTGACGCGTCGAGATTATCAGCTCCCGAGGAATTCCAGCTCCGTGACTCGCCGCGCCCCATCGACGCGCTTGAGCTGAACGACCACGTCGACGACCTGTCGGACGTAGCTGCGGACCGTTTCCCAGCCCAGATCGACGCCGCTCAGCAGCGAGAGCAGGGCGATCTGGTCGATCGCGCCCTGGGCGCTGTCGGCGTGGACGGTGGTGATCGACCCGGGGTGGCCGGTATTGACCGCCCTCAGGAAGGTGAAGGCCTCGCGACCGCGCAACTCGCCCAGCAGGATCCGGTCCGGGCGCATCCGCAGGGTGGCCTGGAGCAGGTCCTCGGCGTCGACCTGGGCTTCTCCGGTCTCGTTGCGCGCCGCGATCAGGCCCACGGCGTTCTCATGGCGAAGCTGGATCTCGGGCGCGTCCTCGATCAGCACCAGCCGCTCGTGGGGCGGGATTTCCTTGACCAGCGCGTTCAGCAGCGTGGTCTTGCCCGAAGAGGTGCCGCCCGACAGGACGATGGTCTTGCGCAGGCCGACCGCCAGGCGAAGGAACGCCTCGACGTCTCCGGCCGCGTGGAGGTCTCGCAGCGCCCTTTCGTCGTCGCGCGAGGCGGTCTGGCCTAGCTTCGGCAAGCTGCCGGCCTTGCCCAGGTCGGCCAGGCTCAGGTCGCTGAGGGTATGCTTGCGGACCGCCAGGACCAAGCCGGCGCGCGTGGCCGGCGGCCCGATCACCTGGACGCGGGCGCCATCGGGCAGGCTGGCCGACAGCAGCGGATGCTCGCGGCTGACGCCCTGATGGCTGGACGCGGCGATCTGGCGCGCCAACCGCCCCAGCGCCTGTTCCGTCAGGTCCGGCGCGGCCTCGCGGAAGGTCTCGCCCCGCGCGGTCTCGATCCACGCTTCCCCAGGTCGGTTGACCCAGATGTCGGTGACGTCGGGACGGTCCAGCCAGGGCTTCAGCGGCGCCAGATAGGCCGCCAGATAGACGCCGCCGCTCATTGTTCCTTCCGCGTCACGCCCGAGAAATCGAGATCGCGGGCGACGAACACCCGGATCGGCGTGCCCTGCGCCACGCTGATGGTGGTGGGAATGTCGATCTCGCGTTGCAGGGCGATGGAGGCGATGTTCGAGGCCTGCTGCGGCGAGCCGATGATGATGGCCGTATTGTTGTTGTCGCCGCTGTTGGCGGCCGCCTGCAGGCCCGCGTTCAGCACCGACAGCATGATCGAGGCGCCGAACCGGCGGAAGAAGTGGGTATTGGTCTCGCCGTCGAGGCCGCCTCGGCCCAGCCTGTCGGCGCCGGGCGAGCCGATGTCGATCGACACCCCCTGCGGTGTGATCACGCGAGACCAGACCACGAAGGCGCGTGACTGGCCCGCGGCGACGCCGCTCTTGTATTGGCCGATCAGCTTTGATCCTCGAGGGATCAGAACCGTGGTGGCGTCGAAGCCGCGAACATCGCGACTGACCACCGCGCGCACGAAGCCGGGGAGGTCGGAGTTGATCGCCGTCTCCAGGATCGCCGGGATCACGGTGCCCTGCGGCGCCACCAGGCTGGGATTTCCGAAGCGGGTCGCGCGGGCGGTGTCGGCCGCCGCGCCGGAGACCTTTTCGGCGAAACGCTCCTCGGCCGACATCTTGGCGTCGTCGGCGCCGGCGGGACGGG
>NZ_SZWJ01000080.1:0-20130 GCF_012184455.1 Caulobacter sp. SSI4214
CTCGGCCGGCGGGAAGCGGCCCAGCCAGGCCGGAAACGCCTCGCCATAGTCCTGCAAGGCGGCGCTGGCCGGCGGCGCCTCGCGGGCGAAGAGCGCGGCGGCGGCGCGGAACCACTCCTCGCCGACCATCGACAGCACGGTCGGGAAGTTCGCGGCCAGGGCGTCGACACAGCCCTTGGCGATGGTGTTGCGATAGACGGTCAGGCCGGCCAGCCCCGCGTCGGGGCCCAGCCAGGGCGACAGCCCCTCGGGCGCGCCGTCCAGCGCGGCGACGAAGGCGTCCTGGAAATCGAGCAGTTCAGACACCGACGGCCTCCAGCGCGGCCAGTTCGCTAGCGGCGCGGTCGCGCTCGGCCATCAGGACCTGGAAGACGGGAATGTCGTCGTCGCGCTCGATCAGGGTCGGGCGCGGGCCGACGCGGCGGATCAGCCGGCGGTACAGCGCCCAGACCGGCTCGGCCACCGGCGCGCCGTGGGTGTCGATCAGGAGGCCCGAACCGCCCTCGTCAAGGCCGTGGCCGGCCAGGTGGATCTCGCCGATCGCGTCGGCCGGCAGGGCGTCCAGATAGGCCTCGGCCGAATAGCCGAGATTGCGGGCGCTGACGAAGACGTTGTTGACGTCGACCAGCAGGCCGCAGCCGGTGGCCGCGACCAGGGCCTTCAGGAAATCGACCTCGTCCAGGTCGTGTCCCTTCAGCGGCAGGTACAGCGAGGGGTTCTCGATCAGCACGCGGCGCGCCAGCGCGTCCTGGGTCCGGCCGATATTGTCGGCGATGCGGACCAGGGCCGCGCGGGAGCGGGGAAAGGGCAGGAGGTCGGGTTGGTGCGCGCCGCGATGGGTCGACCAGGCCAGGTGCTCGGACACCACGAAGGGCTCGAAGCGGTCGACCAGGGCCTTCAGCGCCGCCAGGTGCTGGCGGTCGGGATCGGCGTCGGCGGCCAGGGACAGGCCCACGCCGTGCAGCGACAAGGGATGGCGGGCGCGAACGGCTTCCAGAGCCGCGAGACGCGGACCGCCGGCCGACATGTAGTTCTCGGGATGAACCTCGAACCAGAGCCCGGCCGCGTCGCACGCGACGGCGTCGTCGTAATGCTGGGACTTGAGGCCGAGGCCGGCGGTCGGGGTCATCTTCGAGACTCTCAACGTCCGACCTTCCCGGCGAACGCCGGGAAGATCGGAACCCTGGGATTTGAGATCAGGCCTTCGGCGTCAGCGAGCCCATGCCGTTCGGGGTCTTGATGGTGACGCAGGTCCCCTTGGCGACGTTCTTCCAGGCGTTGCCTTGGTAGTCGGCCTTCGAGGTGCCGGCGCAGCTGGTGCCGGCGCCCGCCTTGCAGTCGTTCTGGCCGGCCTTGGCCACGCCGTAGCACTTTTCCATCTCGGCCTTGCCGCCCTTGGCCTTCATGTCGTCGGCCGAGGCGATCGAGACGCCGGCCGACAGGGCGAAGACGGCGGCGAGGGCGGCGGTGGCGGTGGTGCGGGTCATTTGGGGTTCTCCTTCGAGGCGTTTCTCGCCGGAGCGGCGGTCCTCGCCGCCCGGTCGAGAGGGATTACGAAGCGACGCCGGCGAAGGTTACACGGGTCGGCGAACAAAATTTCGGGCGGGCCGCCGAGGCCGGTTCCGGCGATGCGCGACGCGGTGTAACCATTCGGCCTTCGCGCGCGAATAGGGGCAGGCGTGGATATCGAAACCCGGTTGAAGGCGCTGATGCTGCGCGGGCTGGACGGCGACGCCGCCGCCTACCGCGAGTGTCTGGCTGTCCTGGGCGTTCGGCTTCGCGCCTATTTCGCGCGACGGATGTCCGGCGCGCCCGGCGATGTGGAGGATCTTGTGCAGGAGACGCTGCTGGCGGTGCATCTCAAGCGGTCGACCTGGGACGCGTCCCAGTCGTTCACCGCCTGGGCTCATGCCGTGGCGCGCTACAAGCTGATCGACCACTGGCGCCGGCGAAAGGTGCGCCAGACCCTGCCGATCGAGGATCACATCGAATTCCTGGCCGCCGAAGAGCCGGAGCCCAGCGTCGGCCTGGAGCTGGATCGGGCCCTGGCCAGCCTGCCGGACCGGCAGCGGATCCTGGTCTCCGACGTCAAGCTGACGGGGCTGAGCCTGGCCGAGGCCGGGGCGCGGGCGGGCATTTCGGAAGGGGCGGCCAAGGTCGCCCTTCACCGGGCGCTGAAGGCCCTGGCCGAAAGGATGCGCCGTGCGGACTGACGACCTGATCGACGCCCTGGCCGCCGACGCCGGCCCCGCGCCGGGCCTGGCCCCGCGCCGACGCCTGGGCGTGACCCTGGTGGGCGGCGGCCTCGTGGCGCTGCTGATGGTGCTGACCTGGCTGCGGATGCGCCCCGACCTGAGCGAGGCCATGCGGGGCGGCATGTTCTGGACGAAGGCGGTCTATACCGGGCTGCTGGGCCTGGGCGGCTATCTGGCGATCGAGCGCCTGGGACGTCCGGCGGGCTCGGGCCGGCGCGGCTGGATGCTGGCCGGGGCGGCGCTGGGCCTCTTCATATTGGCGGGAACCATTCAGATGATGACGAGCCCCAGTATCCTGGTCGCGATGCACCTGATGCGCGGCCACTCCTGGCACGTGTGCAGCGTCAACATCCTGGCCCTGGGGATTCCGATGCTGGCGCTGGGCCTGTGGGCCGTGCGCGGCATGGCCCCGACCCGACCGGCGCAGGCGGGCTTCGCGATGGGTCTGTTCGCGGGCGGCGCGGCGGCGACCATCTATGGCCTGCATTGCCCCGAGAACACCTTCACCTTCGTGGCCCTGTGGTACAGCCTCGGGGTGCTGCTGGTGGCGGCGCTGGGCGCCTTGCTCGGCCGCTGGGCGCTGCGCTGGTAGGCGTCCCGATCGCCGCGCGGTCGCGCCATCTCCGGTGGATTGACAAACAGCCTTTCGGTCTTTGAAAGTCCGGCCGCCTCTCGCGAACAAGGCGCGACGGGTCGGTTTGTTTCGTTCGCACCCGGGGGGGGGCATTTGACCAGCAAGGAGACCGCCGTTTCGGCGGCCGTCTCGCCCTGGGGCGCATCGATCTGGTCCTCGGCCACCTTGCCCTGGCGCCTGGCCGAGGTCGGCGCCGCCGGCGCCCTGGCGGGGATCCTGATGGTGCTGGCCTGGTTCGGACTGCGACCCGATCTGGGCATGGCGGTCCAGCACGCGTCCTTCTGGATCAAGGCGATCTATCCGGTCTGCGTCGCGGTGTGCGGGCTGATCGGGGCCACGGCGCTGGCCAGGGGGAGAACGGGCGGAGGCGCGGCCGTGGCCGCCGCCGCCGCGCCCGCCTGCGCGATGTTGCTGGCCGCCGCCATCCAGGCCCTCGCGGCGCGCCGCCTGGGCCTTCTGGTGCAACCGTGGTCCGAAGGCGCGACCTGCCTGGGCGACATCCTGGTCATCGCCGCGCCGATGCTGACTTTGGTCCTAGCCGGTCTGCGAGACGTCGACCTGGAGCGGCCGGCGCTGACGGGCTTGGCCTGCGGCCTTTTCTGCGGCGGGATCGCCGGCGCGGTGGATATCCTGCACTGCGGACGAACCACCTTCGCCTTCGTCGGCCCTTGGTTCACCCTGGCCCTGCTGATCAACGGCGCCCTGGGGGCCGGCGCGGTCAGCCTGCTGGCGCGCCGCCGGCCGCTGGCCCCGGAATAGAGGCGCCCAGCCGGGCGATCAGATGGTCGCCGACGCGCATGGCGTTGGCCACCGTCGTCAGGGTGGGGTTCACCGCGTTCGACGACACGAAGAAGCTGGTGTCGACCACATAGAGATTGTCCAGCTCGTGGGCCTTGCAGTCGCGGTCCAGCACCGAGCTGGCCGGATCGGCGCCGAACCGCGTCGTGCCGCACTGGTGGGCCGTGCCGTAGAGCGGCAGCAGCGAGTCGACCTGGAAATGGTGCTGCGAGATCGGGTGGGCGTGGTCGACGAAGCCGTCCAGCGACTGGCGCAGGATCTTCACCAGCCGGTCGTGCCCCTCGAGGTTCGAGAAGGTGTAGTCCAGCGAGATCTTGCCGTTTCCATCGACCCGCACCCGGTTGTCGGGCGAGGGCAGATCCTCGGAAATGACCAGCATCGACAGCATCCGCTCGGCCGCCGCGCCCGCCAGCGGGTCGGGCACCAGGGCCGGCGGCAGCCAGTCCTCGACCTGACCCTCCAGCGTCTGGCCGGACATGTATTCCAGCAGCTGGATATGGCCCATCGGCAGGTCGTAGCCGCCCTTGGGGTCGCCGTAATAGAAGTCGTTGACGGCCAGGGTCTTGGGGAAGGTCACCGACTGCCGCGCCGCGGTGACGCTGACCATGGCCGACGAGTTGTGGAACATGTAGTTGCGGCCGACCTGGTCCGAGCGGTTGGCCAGGCCGTTCGGATGGGCGGCGTTGGCCGAGGCCAGCAGGATCACGGCGGTGTTGGCCGCGCCGGCCGCCAGCACCACGATGTCGCCGCGCCAGCGCTCCTCGCCGTGCTCGGTCTGGCAGACCACGTCGGTGACGCTCTTGCCCGGCCCGTCGGTCTCCAGGCGCAGCACCTTGCGGCCGGGCAGCAGGGTGACGTTGGGCATGTCCAGCAGCGGCTCGACGGCCAGGGTGCGGGCGTCGGACTTGGCGCGCAGCAGGCACGGATAGCCGCCGCAGGTCTTGCACTTGATGCAGGTCGAGGTCACGGGCCGGGCCTGATCCAGCTTGACCCCCAGCGGCAGCGAGAACGGCCGCCAGCCTTGGGTCTCCCAATGGCCCTTCAGCGCCGCCACCCCGGCGTCGTGCTGGACGGCGGGATAGAAATAGGGCGGCTCGTCGCCGTTCTCGGTCGGGTCCTCGCCGCGCGTGCCGTGCACCTGCCACAGGCGCTCGGCCTCGGTGTAGTAGGGGGCCAGGTCCGTCAGACTGATCGGCCAGGCCGGCGAGATCCCGCCCGCGTGCCGCACCTCGGTGAAGTCCCGCGCGCGCATCCGCATCAGGGCCGCGCCGTAGAAGCTGGTGTTGCCACCGACCCAATAGTGGGTGTTGGGCGTGAACGGATGGCCGTGCTTGTCGAACCAGCGGTCCTGGGTGCGATAGCGGCGCTGGATGAAGACCGCCTTGGGGCTCCAGTTTTCGGCTTCGCGCGGCAGGTGGTCGCCGCGCTCCAGGATCAGGATCGACTTGCCGGTTGGGGCCAGCCTTTGGGCCAGGGTCGCCCCGCCCGCGCCGGAGCCGATGATCACGATGTCGAAGTGATTGGCCATGTCGTCGGCTCCGTCTAGAGCATTTTCCGATAAGTGTGGAACGGTTATCGGATCGAAAAATGCTCTAAGCTTTTGAAAGAGAGCCCTTTTTATCCGATCTGATTGGGTCAATCAGATCGGAAAGGGCTCTCGTCGGCGGCGAGGTGATATTTGGCCGAGCCGCGCATCAGAAGGGCGCGGACCAGGCCTTCGGGGATCAGCCGCATCAGGGTCACGGCCAGGGCGTTCCACCAGCCGGGAATGACCACGACGCGGCCGGCGTCATTGGCCTTCAGCCCGGCCTCGGCCACCTGGGCCGCGGTCTGGAAAAGCCGCCGCGGCGCCTCGGCCATCACCTTGTCGGTGCCGTTGGCGTGGGCGAACTCGGTCAGGGTGAAGCCGGGGCAGACGGCGGTGACCTTGACGCCGGCGGCGCGGTATTCGGCGTCCAGGGCCTGGGACAGCTTGACCATCAGGCTCTTGGCGCCGGGATAGAGGGTGTGGCCCGCCACGCCGGGGGCGAAGGCCGCTAGCGAGGCGATGTTGATGATCCGTCCCTGGCCGCGCGCGGCCATGCCGGGGATCACCGCATGGGCCAGGCCGCAGGCGTTGACCACCAGCGTCAGCAGGAAGTCGCGCTGCTTGCTCCACGGAACGTCGGTGAAGCTCTGGGCGATCGAGAAGCCGGCGTTGTTGACCAGGATGTCGACATGGCGGCCCCGCGCGGCGATGGCGGCCAGCAGCCCCTCGTGGGCGTCGAGAACCGCCAGGTCGGCGGGAACCGCGAACGCCTGGACGCCATGGCGGGCGGCAAGCTCGGCGGCCAGGGCCTCCAGCCGGTCGACGCGGCGGGCGCTCAGGGCCAGATCGCAGCCTCGCGCCGCCAGGGCGCGGGCGAAGGCCTCGCCGATGCCGGAGGAGGCGCCGGTGACCAGGGCCAGCGGACGGACGAAACCGGAAGCTTCAGAAGGCTCAGTCATCGTCCCCCGCGCGCGCCGCGACGCGGTGACTATAGCCATCGGCCCCGAACGCAAAAGGCCCCCCGGAGCGATCCGAGGGGCCTTTCGTAAGTTTGCCTTACGCGCCTATTCGGCGGCGGCCTTGGCCGCGCCGGCGCCGAACTTGGCGTTCAGCTCGCCGGCGGCGTAGCGCTTGGCCATGGTCGCCATCGACAGCGGCTTGATCTTGTCGGCCCAGCCGGCCGAGCCGAACTCGGTGAAGCGGGCCGCGCAGACCTTGCGCATGGCTTCCTTGGCGGGCTTGAGATAGGCGCGCGGGTCGAACTCGGCGGGCTTTTCCATCAGCACCTTGCGGATCGCGCCGGTGATGGCCAGGCGATTGTCGGTGTCGACATTGACCTTGCGCACGCCGTGCTTGATGCCGCGCTGGATTTCCTCGACCGGCACGCCCCAGGTCTGGGGCATGTCGCCGCCGTACTGGTTGATGATGTCCTGCAGCTCCTGCGGCACCGACGAGCTGCCGTGCATGACCAGGTGGGTGTTGGGCAGGCGCTGGTGGATTTCCTCGATCACGTTCATGGCCAGGACGTCGCCGTCCGGCTTGCGCGTGAACTTGTAGGCGCCGTGGCTGGTGCCCATGGCGATGGCCAGGGCGTCGACGCCGGTGGCCTGCACGAACTCGACGGCCTGGTCCGGATCGGTCAGCAGTTCGTCGTGGCTGAGCTTGCCCTCGAAGCCGTGGCCGTCCTCGGCCTCGCCCATGCCGGTTTCCAGCGAGCCCAGCACGCCCAGCTCGCCCTCGACCGAAACGCCGCAGCTGTGGGCCATCTGGACCACCTTGCGGGTGACCTCGACATTGTACTCGTAGGTCGCCGGGGTTTTGGCGTCCTCCATCAGCGAGCCGTCCATCATCACCGAGGTGAAGCCGTACTGGATCGCCGTGGCGCAGGTCGCCGGACCGTTGCCGTGGTCCTGGTGCATACAGACCGGGATGTTCGGATAGAGCTCGACCAGGGCGTCGATCAGGCGAGCCAGGACGACGTCGTTGGCGTAGCTGCGCGCGCCGCGCGAGGCCTGGATGATGACCGGCGAATTGACGGCCTCGGCCGCCTCCATGATCGCCAGACCCTGTTCCATGTTGTTGATGTTGAAGGCGGGCAGCGCGTAGTCATGCTCGGCGGCATGATCCAGCAACTGTCGCAGCGTAATGCGAGCCACGTCGTTTCTCCTGCAAGCGTGAAGTAAGGTTTGGTCGTTTCTTGTTGTTGGGGCCGTGACGCTTTTGCGTTCTCTGCCCGGGGTCATTCAGTATGGCACGTGCTGAACGCGAATCTGCACGATCCGAGCCAGCCGAAGTCATAATCTTATTGTTCCAGCGCCGCGACGCCGGGAAGGACCTTGCCTTCCATCCATTCCAGGAACGCGCCGCCGGCGGTCGAGACGAAGGTCATGTCTGCCGCGACGCCGGCGTGGTTCAGCGCCGCCACCGTGTCGCCGCCGCCGGCCACGGCGACCAGCTTACCCGATTTGGCGCGTTCCGAGACATGTTCCGCCGCGGAAACGGTGGCCTTGTCGAAAGGCGGGACCTCGAAGACGCCCAGCGGACCGTTCCAGATCAGGGTCTCGCATTGGTCGATCGTGGCGTTCAGCGTGGCGACGGTCTCGGGACCGGCGTCGAGGATGCGGTCCTCGGGCTGCACCTCGTAGACGTTGCGAACGCTGGACGCGACGCCCGGCTTGACCTCCTGGGCCACGACGACGTCGGTCGGCAGCAGCAGCTTGCAGCCGGCGCTGCCGGCCAGGTCGATGATCTGGCGGGCGGTCTCGGCCATGTCGGGCTCGCACAGCGAAGCGCCGACGTCGATCTTGGCCGCGTACAGGAAGGTGTTGGCCATGCCGCCGCCGATGGCCAGGTAGTCCAGCTTGGCCACCAGGTTGCGCAGCAAATCAAGCTTGGTCGAGACCTTGGAGCCGCCGACGATGCCGATCACCGGCTTCTTCGGCTTGCCCAGCGCCGCGTCCAGGGCTTCCAGCTCGCGTTGCATCGACAGGCCCGGATAGGCCGGCAGCAGGTGGGCCAGGCCTTCGGTCGAGGCGTGGGCGCGGTGGGCGGCGCTGAAGGCGTCGTTGACATAGACGTCGCCATTGGCGGCCAGGGCCTTGGCGAACTCCGGATCGTTCTTCTCTTCGCCGGCGTGGAAGCGGACGTTCTCCAGCAGGGCGACGCCACCGTCGGCGAGGCCGTTGACCACTTCGGCGGCGGCCGGGCCGACGCAGTCGCTGGCGAAGGCGACCGGCTGCTCCAGCAGCTTGGACAGCGGCTCGGCGACGAAGGCCAGGCTCATTTCCGGCACGACCTTGCCCTTGGGGCGGTCGAAGTGGGCCAGCAGCACCACCTTGGCGCCCTGCTTGGAGAGATAGGCGATGGTCGGCAGCGCCGCGCGCAGGCGGGTGTCGTCGGCGACCTTCCCGCCATCGACGGGCACGTTGAAGTCCACCCGGACCAGGGCGCGCTTGCCGGCGAGATCGGCGGTGTCGAGGGTGCGGAAGGTCATGGCCGAATCCTTGAGGTACTGTGAATGACCGTCACGCGCCCATCACATACCAAGTCGCGCCAGCATTGGGGCTACCCGGTCCGTGGGTTTCAACGATCTCGGTGAAATAGACCCGCGCGTTTTTCGGTCGTTGCTCGACGGGGATGTCGAAGATCGGTTCAGTGCGCAGTAGATCGAGCGCCACGAGCTCAGCCTCGTCTGTCGACGAGGCTTCCACCCATCGCGTCGCATAGAAGCCAACAGGATGGCTTTTGCCGATCAGAGCGCCCGGAAAGTTCTCGCCTTCGATAAAGCATTTGAACCAAGGCATCCGGGGCTCCGATCGTTAGGTCCTCGAAATGCCTTAGAGGAACTTCGCCATCTCAAGAGCGGTGTCGCTCATACGCGTCGCGAAGCCCCACTCGTTGTCGTACCAGCTGAGCACGCGGGCCAGCTTGCCTTCGATGACCTGGGTCTGCGGCAGGGCGGCGGTCGAGCTGGCGGCGATGTGGTTCAGGTCCGACGAGACCAGCGGATCGGTCGTCGTGGCCAGGACCCCCTTCATCGGACCGTCGGCGGCGGCCTGCAGGGCGGCGTTGATCTCAGCGACGGTGGTGTCGCGCGCGGCGACCACCTTCAGGTCGACGACCGAGACGTTCGGGGTCGGCACGCGGATCGACGAGCCGTCCAGCTTGCCCTTCAGTTCCGGCAAGACCAGGCCCAGGGCCTTGGCGGCGCCGGTCGAGGTCGGGATCATGCTGAGGGCCGCGGCGCGGGCGCGGTAGAGATCCTTGTGCATGGTGTCCAGCGTCGGCTGGTCGCCGGTGTAGCTGTGGATCGTGGTCATGTAACCGCGCTCGATGCCGAACAGGTCGTGCAGGACCTTGGCGACCGGGGCCAGGGCGTTGGTGGTGCACGAACCGTTCGAGACGACGATGTCGTCGGCGGTCAGGGTCTCGTGGTTGACCTTGTAGACGATGGTCTTGTCGGCGCCGTCGGCGGGGGCGCTGACCAGCACGCGCTTGGCGCCGGCCTTCAGGTGGGCGCTGGCCTTGTCCTTGGCGGTGAAGATGCCGGTGCACTCGAAGGCGATGTCGACGCCGAGGTCCTTGTGCGGCAGCTCTTCCGGGTTGCGGATGGCCGTGACCTTGATCTTGCCCATGCCGACGTCGATCCAGTCCTCGCCCGAGGTGACGACGCCGGGGAAGCGGCCGTGGACGCTGTCGTAGCGCAGCAGGTGGGCGTTGGTCTCGACCGGGCCCAGGTCGTTGATCGCGACGACCTCGATGTCGCGGCGGCCATGCTCGGCGATGGAGCGCAGGACCAGACGTCCGATGCGGCCGAAGCCGTTGATGGCGACGCGAAGAGCCATGGGTCTTTCTCCTGTTGCGGCCGCCGGATCGGGTTCGTCCGGCGTTTCCTATTTGCGTGCGCGTTTTGCGGGGGATAGGCGCGAAGTCAAGAGGCGAGAAACCGGGACCTGTCCGATGAATGCTGCTATGGGGTCGGGTCGCCCCAATCTCGCCCCGACGACTGGCTTAGACCGGCTCGATCTATATGTTGCGTTATATGATGGAAATCCGCCGATGATCCCGGCCGATGGTACGGCTCTCGACCTGGCCGTGCGCCGACTGGAGCGCGCCATGGGTCTTTTGGAACTGCGCCTGGCGGCCAAGGCCGCCGAGGCCCAGCGCCTGGCCGCGCTGGCGGCCGCCAAGCCGGCGACGTCCGACGAGCCGGGCCTGTTCGACAGCGAGGAGCGCGCGCGGCTGATCGCCGACCTGGAAGCCGCCCGCGAGCGCGAGAAGGCGCTGGAGGAAGCCGGCGAGCAGGCCTCTGTGGCCCTGGGCCGCGCCATCGCCGAGATCCGCGCCGCCCTGGGCGAGGAGGGCGTGGCCAATGACGACCACGCGCACGACGAGGACGAGGTGGTCTCGCCCGACCCGGATGAGGACCAGGACCTGTTCGACGACCCCAAGTCGCCGGCGCCGAAGGCCGACGGCCGAGGGGAGGGCTGATCGATGGCGCAGGTGACCATCCAGGTGAACGGCCGCCCCTACACCGTCGGCTGCGAGGACGGCCAGGAGCCGCACCTGACCGAACTGGCCCGTCTGTTCGACCGCCAGGTGCGTCAGGTCAGCCAGGACGTCGGCCAGCTGGGCGAGACCCGCCTCTTCCTGATGGGCGCCCTGCTGCTGGCCGACGAGCTGTCGGACATGAAGCTGCGCCTGGCTCACGCCAACGCCGAGATCGCCCGCCTGAACCAGGAAGGCACGAAGGCCGAGATCGCCGCCATCCGCGCGCTGGACGCGGCGTCCGAGCGGATCGAGAAGCTGGCGGGGGAGTAGAGGCGCTCTTGCGCTTCGAAATCGCGTTAAAATTTATTGTTTTTTATATTAAACCCAGGGTATATTAGATTGACATCGGCTCGGTGAGGGGTATATTAAATCCCTTACTTATGGACCTCGGCGTTCAGCGAACGTCGAGAGACTTATTTCGAAGGGCCGTCCACATTGGGCGGCTCTTTTGCCGTCTGGCCTGGAGATTGGCATGGCGGCGTGTGCGGTTTTTCTCGATGCTGGCTATATCGAGAAGGTGCTTCAGCGTGAACATCCGGGAATTCGGATAGACTACGCCAAGCTCGCCACGAAAATGGCGGGCGATGAACCATTGTTGCGCGCTTACTATTATAACTGCTTGCCTTATCAGAGCAATCCGCCGTCGGAAGAAGAAAAGGCGGTTTATGACCGTAAAAAGAAATTTATAGATGCTTTGAAATATTTGCCTCGATTTGAGGTGCGTCTTGGCCAACTGGTCAAAGCGGGCATTGGCGCCAATAATCAGCCGATCTTCCAACAAAAACGCGTTGATCTCATGTTGGGCGTCGACATGGCGCTTCTGGCGGCCAAAGGAAAGGTGACGTCCATAGCTATTTTCACGGGTGATAGTGACGTCATCCCCGCCGTTGAGGTCGTGAAGCAGGAAGGTGTCGTGGTTCACCTATGGCACGGCGCGATGGGCGCGGGCGCGCAAAACGCGCCCAGCCGGGATCTGCATCAGATGTGTGACGAGCGATCTGCTGTCGCAACCATCATCAACGATATCGCTAGAGACGCGCCTTAGAGCCATTTAGCTTTAGATGGAGCCATCTAAAGCGCTAGACGCGGCCGCCGCCTCAAGCGCGATGTTCATATGCGGCTTTGGCGGGCGGCTCCGCGTCGCCACGCCCCCTGGCGTTCCCGTTCGCGAACCCCTATCTTGCGTGGCGGCGGGTCGTGCTGCGGCTCTCGTCGAAGATTTCTAATCCCAGGGACCTTAATCGACTCTCTTGGGAGCTGTTCCCTCCCGTGGCCGTGGCCGCGGGAATACGGCGCCCACCTGGCTACCAGGTTCGAGTGGATTGAAACGTCTTCACGGTTCTTCGCGGCGCCGCCACCCTTTCTCCCCGAACGCGCTATAGACGGACGATGACCCTCGCCGATCCCAGCGCCGCCAAGACCGCCCTGCGCGTCTTCCTGCGCGCCCAGCGCAAGCAACTGGCCCTGCGATATCCCGACGCCGACCAGCGGATCGCCGAGATCGGCCGGGACGTTCTGGCGCGCCTCTATCCGAACCCCGAGGGCAAGGTCGCGGCGCTCTATCAGGGCCTTGGCTCGGAGATCTCGCCGCTGATCCTGGCTGATCGCCTGCGCGAGACCGGCTGGACCCTGGCCCTGCCGGCGGTCGAGGACGCCGAGGCCGCGCATATGGTGTTCCGCGCCTGGGACCCCGCCAAGCCCCTGGTCCAGGACGTCATCGGGATGCGCGCGCCGGGGCCGGAGCAGCCGACCCTGGAGCCGGACCTGGTGATCGCGCCGCTGCTGGCCTTTCAGCGCGACGGCGCGCGGTTGGGGCAGGGCGGCGGCTATTACGACCGGGCGCTGGAAGCCTTGCGGGCCAAGAAGCGCGTCTTCGTCCTGGGCCTCGCCTATAGCGGCCAGCAGGTGGAAAATTTGCCGCACGAGGCGCACGATCAAAGGCTGGACGCCATCCTCACGGAAAAAGAGTATATCGCCGTCAATGACATGAGCCGCTGACGGCTCGACCTAAGGACTTTCGATGCGTTTCGCCTTCTTCGGCGATGTCGTCGGCAAGTCGGGCCGTGACGGCCTGGCCGACCATCTGCCCGATCTTCGCCGCCGGCTCTCCCTGGAGTTCGTGATCATCAACGCCGAGAACGCCGCCGCCGGCTTCGGCATCACCGAGAACACCGCGCGCGAGCTGTTTGAGGCCGGGGCCGACTGCCTGACGCTGGGCAATCACAGCTGGGACCAGCGCGAGGCCCTGACCTACATCGTCCGCGAGCCGCGCCTGATCCGGCCGGCCAACTATCCGATCCTGTCCGACGCCCCGGGGCGCGGCAGCCACCTGTTCCAGACCGACTCGGGCAAGACGATCTTCGTCGTCAACCTGCTGGGCCGGGTGCACATGGACGCCATGGACGACCCCTTCGCCGCCGTCGACCGCGAGCTGGACAAGGCCCCGCTGGGCCAGGTGGCCGACGCGGTGATCGTCGACATGCACTGCGAGGCGACGTCCGAGAAGATGGCCATGGGCCACTATTGCGACGGCCGCGCCTCGCTGGTGGTGGGCACCCACACCCACGTCCCGACCGCCGACTGCCAGGTCCTGCCGGGCGGCACGGCCTACCAGACCGACGCCGGCGCCTGCGCCGACTATGACAGCGTGATCGGCAACCAGAAGGAAGAGCCGCTGCGGCGCTTCACCACCAAGATCAGCGGCGGACGCTACCAGCCGGCCTCGGGCCCGGCGACCGTGTGCGGCGTGTTCGTCGAGACCGACGACCGCACGGGCCTGGCCACGCGGGTCGAGCCGATCCGCGTGGGGGGGCGGCTGAAGGAGACGATCCCAGCGATGTAGATCCTCTCCCGTGGGAGAGGGATTTAAAGTTGCGGCTGTCACGATAAGCGGTTTCAGATGCGGCTCCCCTTCCAAAGGAGCCTCCCCATGACCGACGCGATCTACACCGCCCACGCCCACGCCGTGGGCGGCCGCAACGGAACGGCCAAGTCCGACGACGGCCATCTGGACGTGAAGCTGGCCTTTCCCAAATCGATGGGCGGCGACGGCAATGGGACCAATCCCGAGCAGCTGTTCGCGGCCGGCTACAGCGCCTGCTTCCTCGGCGCGCTGGGCCTCGTCGCCCGCAACCAGGGCGTCAAGCTGGGCGAGCACAGCCTCGACGCCGAGGTCGACCTGATCAAGGACGAGACCAGCTTCCACGTCGGCGTGCGCCTGAAGCTGAACGCGCCTGATCTGGACCGCGAGACGGCCGAGAAGCTGCTCCACGCCGCGCACGAGGTCTGCCCCTATTCGAAGGCCACGCGCGGCAACGTCCAGGTCGATCTGGAAGTCGCCTAAGGGCCTTTGAGGCCAGCTTTCGGCCGGGCGGGGTGACAAGGCCCCGCCTCAGGGGCTAAAAGCCCCGCCTCCAATCGTATCAGAAGCAGAGCCTCCGAATGGCCGGCCACTCGAAATTCAAGAACATCATGCACCGCAAGGGCCGCGCCGACGCCGCGCGCTCGAAGCTGTTCTCCAAGCTGTCGCGGGAAATCACCGTGGCGGCCAAGACCGGCCTGCCCGACCCGGCCATGAACCCGCGCCTGCGCCTGGCGGTGAACAACGCCAAGGCCGAGAGCCTGCCCAAGGACGTCATCGAGCGCGCCATCAAGAAGTCGCAGATGGGCGACGCGGCCGACTATTCGGAAATCCGTTATGAAGGCGTCGCCGCCGGCGGGGTCGGCATCGTGGTCGAGGTCCTGACCGACAACAAGAACCGCGCCGCCGCCAACGTCCGCTCGTACTTCACCAAGATGGGCGGCAACATGGGCGCCACCGGCTCGGTGACGTTCAACTTCGACCGCGTCGGCCAGATCAGCTATCCGGCCAAGGTCGCGTCGGAAGACGACATGATGGAAGCCGCGATCGAGGCGGGCGCGGACGACGTCACCTCGGACATGGAAGACGAGGGCGAAGGCCACACCATCTACACCGCCTTCGAGAGCCTCAACGAGGTGGCCGCCGCGCTGGAAGCCAAGTTCGGCCCGGCGTCGAACACCAAGATCGCCTGGCGCCCGAAGATGCAGGTTCCGGTCACCGGCGACAGCGTCGCCACCCTGATGAAGCTGCTCGACATGCTGGACGAGGACGACGACGTCCAGGCCGTGTACTCGAACGAAGACATCAGCGAAGAAGACCTGGCCAAGCTGGGCTGATCGGGGAGGCGCGGCCGGCGCCTTCCGCCTTCTCGCTGTAACGCGGTGCGGCTAGACTGCCGGCCATGGCGCTTCGCGTTCACATCGATACCGACTGCGGCGTGGACGACGCCCTGGCCCTGGCCCTGATGGCGCGGTCGCCGGAGGCCGTGGAGGTGGTGTCGGTCTCGGCGGTGTTCGGCAACACCTATGTCGACCAGGCCGCCGCCAACGCTCGGGGCGTGCTGCGGCTGGCGGGCTGCGGGGCCGAGGTCTATATCGGCGCGGGCTCGGGCCTGGCGCGGCGGCCGGTGCAGCGGATGCGGCCGGCCCACGGCGTCGACGGGCTGAACGGCGCGGGCTTCTCGCAGCGCTGGAAGCTGCCGGAATTGGAGCGGGGCCATTCGGCCAACGCCCTGGCCTTCGCCGCGCGGCGACAGGTGGTGGGCCTGTTCCTGGGACCGCTGACCAACCTGGCCAAGGGTCTGCTGGAGGATCCCGCCGCCTTCCGCCACTGGCGGCCCACCGTGATGGCCGGGGCGTTCGAGGTTCCGGGCAAGGCGGCCGGCGGCGCCGACTTCAACACCTGGAGCGACCCCGACGCCCTGCAGCGCGCGCTCGAGTCCGGCGTCATGCCGCGCCTGACGCCGCTGGACGTCACCAGCCAGGTGTTGATCACCGCCGAGGACCTGGCGCGAGGCGCGGCCCGGTGCGGCTCGCCCCTGTCCCAGCGCCTGACCAAGGCGGCGGGGCCGTACATCGCCTTTCACCAGCAGGTCTGGGGCGGCGAGGGTTGCCGGCCCCACGACGCGGTGGCCGCGGCCAGCCTGATCGCGCCCCAGCTCTTCACCTTCGAGCCCGCGCGTCTGCGGGTGATCGTCGATGGCGAGCGCCAGGGGCGGATCGAGCGGATCGAGGGTCCCCCCAACGCCGAGGTCTGCGCGGGCCTTGACGCGGAGGCCGTCAAGCGTTTGATCCTCGGCGGCCTGTTCGGGCGCGACGCGCTCGAGGCGGCTTGACGGGCGGGCCTGGTCCCGCGACCCTGCGTTGAGCGCGAAAATGGGGCGCGGCCATCGCCGCGATAGCGGCGGCCGGACAAGGTTCGCGGGTCAAGTTCGGGGGCGAAGAGGCGAATGGAGATGCCGAGCGTGTTCGAAGCCTGCCGCGCCTTTCTATGGCCGGCGGACGAGAGCCGGCGCGTCCGTCGAAGCGTGACCCTGATCCTCTGCGCGATCGTGTCTCCGTTGCTGGCGGGCCTGGCGGCCGACGCCTTCTCGCCGAGCGGCGTGGCGGTGCTGTGGTTCGCGCCGCCGATCTTCCTGATCGCCCTCTGGGGCGGGCTGGCGCCGGCCGCGCTGACGATCCTCGTGTCGCTGATGGCGTTCGACTATTGGATCCTGCCGCCGCGCCATTCGCTGATCCTGACCCAGGCGTCGGACCTGTGGATGGCCGCCGGCCTGGCGCCTTGCGCGGCCCTGGCCAGCATCCTCGGCTTTCGCCTGCGCGCGCAGTGGCGGACCATTCGTCGGCAGGAGCGCCGGAGCGACGCCCTGCGCCTGCTGTCGCACGCCGTCGTCGCCCAGGGACCGGTCGAGGGGGTCTACGCCGCCGCCGCCGACGCTCTGTCTCGCGCCTACGAGGCGCCGGCCTGGGCAACGCGGTCGGGGCGGAGAGCCTCTACGACTTCTGGCCGCTGAGCACGCCCAACCTGTCGGCCGTGCTGGGCGTCGAGCGCCAGGCGGGCGGCTCGGAGGACGGCCTGCGCGACGGCGTGGTCGAACTGGTCGCCGGCTATCTGCTGGCCGGCGCCCGGCAGCGGCCGTTCTACGTGGTGCGTTAGCCGGGAGGGTTACGCTCGAATTGCATCGCGTCGTCATGCGGCCGATGCCAGGGCGGCGCGCTGGCCATCCACATGTCGGCTTGAACCTTGAAGTCGGCCGCATCATCAAGCCCGCCGACCTTGATCGCCACCATGTCGCGGTTCTCGTCGGGGCGCGAGAAGACGTGCACCCCGCAGGTCCCGCAGAAATAGCTGCCGCCGCTGGTTTCGCGCGCCTTGAACACCCGGGGCTCGCCGCGCGTCACCCTCAGGGCGTTCGCCGGAAACACCATGGTCAGGTTTGGCGAACCGCCCGCCACGTACTGGCAGTCCCTGCAGTGGCACGCGATGTGAAACATCGGCGGGCTCGAAAGCTCATAGCGGATATCGCCGCAGCGACAGCCGCCGGTTCGCGTGGTCATGCGAGCTTTCCTTCCCCGTTGGATTGCCGTCGGCCAGCGCGCGGACGGGACCTCAGTGCGGCAGGCCCCACTGGGCGGCGCGTTCGCGGACCAGATCGCGCATGAACTGATCCAGCTCCGCCAGGCGGCGATCCATCTCGGAGACCGGCACGCCGTTCCAGATGGCGTGGTCATAGGCCGAGCGCGCCTCGCGCAGGCTGTCGCCCGCCTGGTAGCGCTCGGTGATGTAGAGGGTTTCGAGCAGCTTGGCGGGGCGGTCGATCTTCTCGTGCTTCATCGACCAGTACCCGACCATGTACTCGGTCAGGATCCCTTCGTCCGACGTACCGGCCATCGGCGTCTCCTCTGTCGTTGACGCCAAGATGGGGAGGCCGCGGCGGCGCGCAACGACCTTTGAGTGGAAATGCACGGTGTCGCGCGCCCTGCCTTGGCGGCGCCCACGCGGGGGCGCCATAGGGCCCTATTTGCCGCCCGCGTAGTCCTTGATCAGCGCGTACAGGAAGTCCCGTCCGTCATAGAGCGACTTGACCCGGATGCGTTCGTTCAGGCCGTGGATGCCGTCGCCGTCCGAGCCGCCGAACAGGCCCGAGACGCCATAGGTCGGGATGCCGGCCGCGTTGGTGTGCACGCCGTCGGTGGCGCCGGTCAGCAGGATCGGCACGATCGGAACGCCGGGCCACAGCTTGGCGGCCTCCTTCTGGATCGGACCCATGATCATCGGCGTCAGGGGCGGCGGCGGCGAGGCCGGCTTGGCCTCGTGGGCCAGGGTGACGGCGACGGCCGGGTCGGCGGCCAGCTCGACCAGCTTGGCGCGGACCGACTCGATCGGCTCGCCCGGCAGGATGCGGCAGTTGACGTTGGCCTCGGCGCGCTGGGGCAGGGCGTTCGGGGCATGGCCGGCCTTGACCATCGTGGCGACGCAGGTGGTGCGCAGCACCGAGTTCCACATCGGGTCGGCGGTGACGGTCTTCAGCGCCGCCGGATCGTTGATGTCGGCGATCAGCGCCTTCATCGCCGCCGCCTGCGCGGCGGGCACGCGGGCCTGCATCTGGGTGAAGTAGCCCCGCGTGGCGTCGTTGAAGCGGGGCGGGAAGGCGTAGGCGCCGATCCGGGTCAGCGCCGCCGACAGCTGATAGATGGCGTTGGTCGGCGTGGGGCGGCTGGAGTGACCGCCGGGATTGGTCACGGTCAGGGTGAAGTCCTGATAGACCTTCTCGCCGGCCTGGACCTCCAGCACGACCGGCCTGTCATGCTCATCCAGCAGGCCGTTGGCGCCTTCGTTCAGGGCGAACTCGGCGTCGACCAGGGGGCGGTGGTTCTTCACCAGGTCCTCGATGCCGTTATAGGCCTCGCTCTCCTCGCCGCAGGTCAGGGCCATCTTGATGTCGCGCCGGGGCTTGAACCCCTCTTTCTTCAGGCGAACCAGGCTGTCGACCCAGATGGCCGCCTGGGCCTTGTCGTCCGAGGTCCCGCGCCCGAAGAAATAGCCATTTTCCTCGACCAGCTTGAACGGATCGCGGGTCCAGTCGGCGCGGTTGGCCTCGACGACGTCGATATGGGCCAGCAGCAGCATGGGCTTGGACTTGGGGTCGGTCCCCTTGAGCACCGCCGTCAGGCTGCCTTCCTTGGGATGGCCGTCGGCGACCACGACCTTGACGTCCTCGGCCCCATAGCCCGCCGCCCTGAGGCGCGCGCCCATCGCCTCGGCCGCCGCGGTGCAGGAGCCCGCCGACAGGGTGGTGTTGGTCTCGACCAGCTCCTTGTAGAGGTCGCGGAAGGCCAGCTGATCGGGGCGGACGGTCTTGGGCGGTTCGGCGACTTGCGCGCTGGCCGCCAGCGGCGTCATCTGCGCCAGGGCCGCGAGCGCGCCCGCCATCATCCCCATCGATCGCTTCATCCGGACTCTCCCCATGACCTTGCACGCGAGGAGAGCCCGCCCGCGCGCGGCGCGCAAGGGCCGCCGTTAACCCCTCGTTAGCAAAGGACTGGCTTTTCGTGGGGCCGAGAAAAGGCGAGAGTGCGAGAACACATGATGAACGCGAATCGCACGCCTATCCGCATTTTGGGGCTCGATCCGGGCTTGCGCCGCACCGGCTGGGGCGTGCTGACGGTCGAGGGCTCGCGCATGAGCCACGTCGCCCACGGGGTGATCGTTCCCGATGAGAAGGCCGACTTCGCCCAGCGCCTGCTGCATCTGTTCGAAGGCATCGGCGCGGTGATCGCCGAGCACCGGCCGGACGAGGCGGCGGTCGAGGAGGTGTTCCTCAACACAAACGCCCAGTCGACGCTGAAGCTGGGTCACGCCCGCGCCGCCGCCCTGATCGCCCCGGCCCAGGCCGGTCTGGCGGTGGCCGAATATTCCACCCGCCTGGTCAAGAAGGCGGTGGTCGGCACCGGAGCGGCCGACAAGGCCCAGATCGGCTTCATGATCGCCCGCCTGCTGCCGACGGCCGGCAAGACCACGGCCGACTGCGCCGACGCCCTGGCCGTCGCCATCACCCACGCCAACCTGCGTGTCGCCCATCGGAGGGTCGCATGATTGGTCGCCTGCGCGGGGCCGTCGCCGAGGTCGGCGAGGAAGAGGCCCTGATCGACGTCATGGGCGTCGGCTATGTCGTCCGCTGCGGCCACCGCACGCTGCAGCGCCTGCCGGCCCTGGGCGAGGAGACCCTTCTGCACGTCGAGAGCCAGTGGAGCGAAAGCGCCGGCCTGCGGCTCTATGGCTTTCTGACGCGGGAGGACCGTCGCGCCTTCGTGCTGCTGCAGGCGATCCAAGGCGTCGGGCCCAAGGCCGCCATGGCGGTGCTGGACGTGCTGTCCCCGGCCGAACTGGCCTCGGCGGTGGCGCGCGAGGACAAGGCCGCCGTCGGCCGCGCCAATGGCGTGGGGCCGAAGCTGGCTTTGCGCATCGTCACCGAGCTGAAGGACAAGCCGATCACCGACGGGCC
>NZ_SZWJ01000081.1:0-19653 GCF_012184455.1 Caulobacter sp. SSI4214
GCGCGTCCTGGCCGTCGCCTTCCCGCGAGAGACGGGCCTTCAGCGCGGCGATGCGGGCCTCGTACCGGCGGCGCTGGCCCAGCGACAACAGCATGACGCAAATGGCGAGGCAAACCGCGCCGGCCGCCGCCGCGAGGATCAGGTCATACGAAGTCATCAGGCGCGTTGCTTACCCCAGCGGGTCGTCGAATCAGAATCCCAGATTAACCGGATCGTGGCCAGAGGGCGATCAAGGCCGGCGGACGCGTTCCCCGAGGATTTCGCCGGACGGCCGGTGGTTTCTCGCGCCAATCGCTCTATTTGGAATCTCATGATCTGGTCCGACCGCCCCGCCCCCTCGCTCGACGACTTCGCCCTGCTGGCCAAGCAGGCGTTCGACGCCCTGCCCGACGGCTTTCGACAGCTGTCCGGCGACGTCGTCATCCGGGTCGACGACTTCCCCGCCGACGAGGTGCTGGACAGCCTGGGCATCGAGGATCCGTTCGAGCTGACGGGCCTCTATCAGGGCGTCGACCTGGGCCGGCGGTCGGTGCTGGACCCGGCGGCCGAGCCGTCGCGCATCTTTCTCTATCGTCGCCCGATCCTGGACGAATGGGCCGAACGGGGCGACGTGCCCCTTGGCGAGCTGATCTCCCACGTGCTGGTCCATGAGATCGGCCACCATTTCGGTCTGTCGGACGACGACATCCATCGCATCGAGGACGAGGCATGAGCGAGGTTTCTGGTCCGTTGTTCGACGTGGACGCCTGGCGCGAACGGATGGACGCGCGCTGGTTCGACAGCGGCGTGGCCATGGCCGAAGCCGGCGCGGTCGACCTCGTCGCCCTTGAGGAGGACCTGGTCACCGCCCATGTCCTGGGCAGCCAGGGCGACCGCTATATCGTCATGCTGCGCGCGCCCGCTGGCGAGGGAAGCTGTACCTGCGAGGGCTTTCGCAAGTTCGGCGGCTGCAAGCATCAGGCCGCCACGGTGACCGCCGCGAACGCCGCGGGTCCGGCCAGGATTCGCGAACGCATGGCCCGCCTTCGCGACGGTCTCGCGCTCGACGGCAAGGAGGCGCTGATCGAGCGTCTCGTCGAACTGGCCCGCCGCGATCCCAGCCTGCTGGCGGCGCTGGAGGGACTCTAGACCCGCCAGCTGTCGGCTCATCTCGGCGGCGCGGCGCAAAAAGTCGTGAACGGGTAGACTCCCTTAGGATTTGGCGTGTTATGCTGCATCGCAACATTGCGGATGCGCCATGCTCTATGCCCTGCATGAGGCGGCTTATTACGCCTCCACTCCGATGCGCCTCGCGGCGCTGGCGGCCCGGGACTTCTGGGGATCGCCGCTGAATCCGGCCGCCGAGTCGGCGGTTGGCCGTCGACTCCATGCCGGCGCGGACCTGTTCGCCAACATCACCCGCCGCTACGGCAAGCCGGGCTGGAACATCGACAAGGTCAAGGTCGGCCAGGTCGATGTGCGCGTGCGGCCCACGGTCGTCTGGGAGAGCCCCTGGGCGCGCCTGATTCAGTTCGACCGCGACATGGCGGACATGCGCCGGGCCGGAAAGTTCAGCCTCGATCCGGCCGTGCTGATCGTCGCGCCCCTTTCGGGCCACTACGCCACCTTGCTGCGCGGCACGGTCGAGGCGTTCCTGCCCGACCACGCCGTGTTCATCGTCGACTGGGTCAACGCCCGCGAGGTCTCGGTCCTGGAGGGCCGTTTCGACTTCCACGACTATATCGACCACGTCATCCAGATGCTGGCGGTGCTGGGTCCGCGCCCCAACGTGCTGGCCGTCTGCCAACCGGGGCCGCCCGTCCTGGCCGCCGCCGCCGTGATGGCCGAGCAGAACCACCCGTCGCGTCCGGCCAGCATGACCTTCATGGGCTCGCCGATCGACGCGCGCCTGTCGCCGACCGTCACCAACCAGCTGGCCGAGGAAAAGCCGTTCACCTGGTTCCAGTCGAACATGATCTACACGGTGCCGCCGCCCTATGCGGGCGCGGGCCGCCGCGTCTATCCGGGCTTCGTCCAGCTGGCCAGCTTCATGAGCATGAACGCCGAGCGCCACCAGGAAGCCCACCGCCGGTACTTCAACGATCTGGTCAAGGGCGACGGCGACAGCGCCGACAAGCACCTGGAATTCTACGACGAATACCTGTCGGTGCTGGACCTGACGGAAGAGTTCTATCTGCAGACCATCGACATCGTCTTCCAGCAGCATCTGCTGCCGAAGGGCGAGCTGACGCATCGCGGCGCGAAGGTCAGGCCCGAGGTGATCGCCGATATCGGCCTGATGACGGTCGAGGGCGAGAACGACGACATCTCCGGCATCGGCCAGACCCAGGCCGCGCATGGCCTGTGCCCGAACATTCCCGAGGCGCTGAAGCTGGACTACGTCCAGCCCGGCGTCGGCCACTATGGCGTGTTCAACGGTCGCCGCTTCCGGGAGGAGATCTATCCGCGCGTGCGCCGCTTCATCCGCAAGTGCGATCCGCACTTCGAGGAAGAGGTGTAAGCCCGGCGCCGGCAAAAGCCGCTCGAACCCGGCTTAATAGGCGTTCTCGGTCAGCAGCAGAGAAGGAATGGTCAGAAGGACGATCTTGGCGTCCTTCAGGATCGACCAGGTCTGGATGTAGTCGATATCGGCCTCGACGCGCCGCCGCATGGCCTCGACCGTCTCGGTGCCGCCGCGCAGGCCCTTCACCTGGGCCCAGCCGGTAAGGCCAGGACGGGCTTGGTAGCGAGCATAGTATTCGGGGATCCGCGAGCCGTAGTACTCATCATGCGCGGCGGCGTGCGGCCTCGGGCCCACCAAGGACATGTCGCCCCGCAACACGTTCAGCAGCTGCGGCAGCTCGTCGATGCTGGTGGCCCGCAGGAAGCGTCCCACCCGCGTGACGCGCTGGTCGTTACGCTGGGCCTGGGTCAGGTCCTGACCGTCCTCCAAGCACCGCATGGTGCGAAGCTTCAGGATCTGAAAGCGCGCGCCATTCAGGCCGCCTCGGGTCTGGCGGAAGAGGGCCGGTCCCGGCGACTCCAGCTTGACCAGCAGCGCCGCGATCAGCAGCGTCGGCGCGAATAGGATCAGCAAGGCCGTGGAGGCCATCACGTCCAGCGCGCGCTTACGAATGTCGAAGGCGACTCTCGCTGGCGCTTCGCTCAATCTTGGCGAGAGAACATCGATATACGACTCCCCGTCCACCAGATCACCTTTTATGTTCCCCACCACGTCCCAGACCGGTTTCCAGTTCCGAGATCTTCAGGCTAGCGCAAATATATCGATGCGTCGCCGACAAAAATTCACGGTGCTCGGCATTATCCTTAACGGCAATACACTCTGCTCTTTCATCGGGCGTTAGAGACGCGATGTTACATCTGTTGGCGTTAGGAGTGCTGACAGATGATCGACGCCAAGATGTCCTTCGCCCGAGTTGAGGCCGTCGCGACGCCGTCGCGGGACTCGCGCTTGCCGCGCATGGCGGGACTTGGCCTAGCCGCTCTGATCTCCGCCGCGCTTTGGGGCGCCCTCGCCGCGACGGTCGCCCACTTTCTCTGAATTCAAGCCTCCGGCCAACAGACGCCGCTTGCTTAAGCCGCGCGACATCGTTCGCGCGGCTTTCGTCATTTTAGCGCCGACGCCGTCGCCATGAGAAAAGCCCCGACGCCTTGAGCGCCGGGGCTTTTTGTTCCGCGACCTTCGCCAAGCCAAAGGGCTCGGAGGATCAGACCGCCCGCGTCCAGAAGGCGGTGCCGGGCACCTGACGCTCGACCCAGTGATAGTTCAGGTCCTGCCAGGGCGTGGCCCAGGGCGTCAGATTGTCCAGCACCCAGTCGCCGCTCTTGAGCGAGACCATCAGAACGGCGTGGCTCTCGCCGCGCGCGGTGACCGCGACCGCCATCGACAGAGCGCCTTCCGGCACGCCGGCGGCGATCAACTGACGGCGCTTCTCCAGCGCGTAGTCCTCGCAATCCCCATAAAGCTTGCCGTTCACCAGCTTGGGCAGCGACCAGTATTCGGGCTGGCCATAGAGATCCATGTCGCTGGCGCTATGGACATCGCGATTGACCGACTGATTGATCTGATTGACCAGCTTGAGTTGGTCGCGCTCGGCGCGCGCGGTCCAGGCCGGCGCCGAGACGGCGGCGGCGGACGCGGCGGCGGCCTCGCGAACCTGACCGGCCGCGACGAAATCCTCCACCGCGGCGACCTTGAACATCTCGACCTTCTGGATCGTGACCAGGCTCGCCTCGAAAGCGTCAAGCGGCGCGGCGACCGCGCCCTCGAAACGGTGCGCGCCCGTCACGCCGACAGAGGCGGTCGGCATATCGTTGCCCGCCGGCGCGATGCCGAGCAGCGCCAGCTGGCTGTTCGGTACGCCGCAGGTCTGGGCGTCGCGGCGGCATAGATCGGCAAAGCCCATGGGCGCGCCCATGCCCTCGCCACGGGGCATAAAGGGCATCGAGCCGGCTTGAGCCTGAGCCCCGGCCATCATCGCCGCGGCGCCAACCAAGCTCACGATAATGTTTCGTGCTTTGAACATGCCAACCCCGCTGTGTTCGTGGGGTCAGTATTCAAATTATCGCTAAATATCGGGCGAATTTAGATGGTATAATCTACGTGTTTAACTGTGGTGATTTCAAAATTAACTACAATGAAATGGAAATTTACTTGGTAAATTGCTAGCAAATGACCGTGCTGAATTGTAGGTTAACAGCGCTCCACCCCGTTGAACCGCAACGCCGCCTAGGGCAAAATCGCGGCTTAAATTCCGGCGCTTTCCCGCCGCTCAGGCCCGCTTCATGTTCAAGACCCTTTTCCGTCCCAAGCAGCAGCCCCGGCGGGCGCCATCGACGGAGGGCCACGTGCTCTACGCGGTCGGCGACGTTCATGGCCGGCTCGATCTGCTGGACGGCTTGATCGCCCGGATGACCGAAGACTACCAAGCCTTGGGGCGGTCCGAGCCCCCGGTGCTGATCATGCTGGGCGACTACATCGATCGCGGGGCTCAGTCGGCGCAGGTAATCGACCGCCTGATCGCGCTCCAGGGCCAGGCGCGGGAGGGACGCTTCATCCTGCGCGCCTTGATGGGCAACCACGAAGAAACCCTTCTGCACTTCCTGGACGACCCGCAGGCGGGACCGTCCTGGGTCGAATACGGCGGCGGGCAGACCCTGGACTCCTACGGCGTTCGCCCGCCCGTGGGGCGGGCGGAGCCCGAGGCCTGGGAACAGACTCGGCAGGCCTTCCGCGCCGTCTTCCCGCCAGAGCACGAAGCCTTCCTGCGCCACCTGGAGCTTGTGGTCAGCTATGGCGACTACGTCTTCGTTCACGCCGGGGTTCGCCCGGGCCTGCCACTGGAGCGGCAGACGGCCGCGGATCTGCTTTGGATCCGCAACGACTTCCTCGACCACCCGCACGGACTGAAGGCCACGGTGGTCCATGGCCACACGCCGGTCGAAGACGTCTATGTCGGACGCCAGCGGATCAATGTCGACACCGGCGCCTATGCCACCGGCGTCCTGACGGCCGTCAGACTGGACGGCGGCGAACCCAGCATCATTCAGTTCGGTAAAGCGCGGGCCGCGTAAGACCTAGTCTTGTTCATCTCGTGGTCACGTGCCATGTGGCATTGCAAAATCCAAACTCGACAAGACTTATGGTGGGAAGCTTCGTTATGAGCTGTGTCTCGAAAGTCGCGCGTACTCTTGCAATGCTGGGCCTGATCGCCGGCATGACGACCGTCGCGATGAGCGGCGTCGCCGACGCCCGGCAGGCGGCCATAGGCGACAAGCCGGTGAGCGCTCCGGCTCAGTCGGAAGACTACCTGCTCGGCGCGGGCGATAAAGTCCGGGTCACGGTGTTCGGCGAGGACTCGCTGTCGGGCGAATTCTACGTCACCGGCAGCGGCCTGATGTCCTTGCCGTTGATCGGCGAGATCAAGGTCGCCGGCCTGACCGTTGGCCAGTTCCAGGCCGCCGTTCAGAAGGCTCTCAGCGACGGATACCTGAAGGAGCCCCGAGTCAGCGCCGAGGTGCTGACCTTCCGTCCGTTCTACATTCTCGGCGAAGTCGACAAGCCGGGCACCTATCCCTACACCTCGGGATTGACCGTGCTCAACGCGGTGGCCACCGCCGGCGGCTTTACCTATCGCGCCGACAAGAAGAGCGTCTACATCAAGCACAACGGCGAAACCAAGGAAGTGAAGGGCGAGCTGAGCCCCTCCACCATGGTCGCCCCCGGCGACACCATCCGGATCGGCGAACGCTTCTTCTGATCCTGGGCGACGCCCCCCTGGACCCGGCGAGGCCTCGCCGGGTCTTTCATCGCGGGGCCCGGAGACCCTCGCGCGATAACCGCGAATATGGCATTCACGCGCGATCCGGGGTCACCGGTTCCGCTATCGTCGTCAAGGGCGTGAAGAGCTCTCCTTGTCCGCCACCCGTTTACGCCAGGATCTGTGGCTGCTGGACGCGAAGGTCCAGGCCAACGCCTTCGAACTCTATCGCCAAGGCTGCGCGCATCTCTTCGACATAACCCTGATGTCGCCGGAGGCGAGGTTCTACAATCGCCTCGAAGGCTACAATCTGGACAGCGTCGTGCTGGCGCGCTGTGTCGGCGTGGCGCAGCGCTTCGAGCGCAACCTCGGCCACATCCTGGCGGATGGCGGCGACACGGTCCTGATCGTCATGGACCTGGTCTCGAGCGACTGGGCGGGCGACTATGACGGCCGACCAGCCTCCAGCCAGCGGGGCGAGGTTCGCTTTATCGACATGGCGCGCCCCTTCGATATGACGGTCGCCAGCGACTATCGCACCCTTCATATGATCCTGCCCCGGGCGGCGCTGGGCGAGGCCTCGACCTTGGATTTCCATGGCCTGGTGGTTTCCGGCGCCGACGACGGTTGTCGTATGCTGGTGGCCTATCTACGCGCGCTGGAAGCCTCCCTGGACCAGTTGACGACCGCCGACGCCGCGACGGCCGCCAAGGCCATCGCCGTGCTGGCGGCGGGGGCTCTGGAGGCGCGGGCCGAGCGGACGCCCGGCGATCCGCGGCCGATCGAGAAGATGCTGCTGTCCGAGGGGCGACGCTTCATCGAGGAACGGCTGGACGACGTGGCCCTTTCGCCCGAGCTGGTGCGCCAGCGGTTGGGCGTGTCGCGCAGCCTGCTCTACCGGGCCTTCGAGCCCGTGGGAGGCGTCAGCGCCTTCATCCAGGCGCGGCGCCTCGATCAGGCTTTCGACGCCATCCTGCGGGATCGCGCGGAGCAGCACACCCTCGGCGAGATCGGCTATCGTCACGGCTTCAGGTCGGACGCCCATTTCAGTCGGGCGTTTCGAGCCCGTTTCGGCGTCGCGCCCGGCCGCCTTCGACGCCTGGGCGAAGCCGCCCGCCTGGAAGGGCTCTCGGCGCTCGAGCGCCCCGACGACGTCTGGGCCTGGCTACGGAGCGTCTGACCTTCTCCGCGTCCTGGAGCAAGCCGCGCGACACAGGAATCGCGGTGCCTGCTTTAGATTTCTGCTTTCGCATCGCTTTTCGCGGAAAACCGGCATCCACTTTTCCGCGCTATGCTCTAGCCGTTAGCCTGAAATCGGGATCGATTTCGGGCGTCAAAAAGGCTCTAAATCAAATGTTTAGAACCTGAGATGAGCTGAAACCGTTTCCCACTTTCAGCCTCACGCTCTAGAAAGACGCGGATTCGCGGCATCGGTTCGCGAACCTATCGTGGGGGAGCCGACGCCGTGATGATTGTCCGTCTCTTCGATGGCGCGGTCCGCGACCGATGAAGCCGCTCTTCGTGGCCATTGAAGGCATCGACGGCGCGGGCAAGGGCACGACCACCCGCAACGTCAAGGCCCTCCTCGAACAGCGGGGGCTGAACGTCGCGACGCTCAGCTTTCCGAACTACGGCGCCACCCAGGCGGCCCGCTCGATCGAGGCCATGCTGAATGGCCAGTTCATGCCGACCTCGGCCTACCACATCGCCACGCTTTTCTCCTTGGATCGGGCCGAGACCCTCGCCGGCAAGGCGCCATGGGATTGCGACGTCGTCGTTTGCGACCGCTACACGGCCTCGAACGCCGCGTTCCAGGGCGCGCGCCTGCCGGCGGCCGAGCTGGACAGCTTCCTGAGCTGGCTGTTCGACTACGAGTTCTCCCGCCTGGGCCTGCCCCGACCCGACCTGCAGGTCCTTCTGAAGATCGATCCCAAGACCGCAAGCGCCCTCGTTTTGAAGAAGGGTCAGCGGGACTATACCGACAAGGACCAGGACCTGTTCGAGACCGACGCTCGCTACCAGGAGTCGGTGGCGGCCGCCTATGATCGGATCTCGGCGCACCCGCTGGCCGGCCGATGGGAGGTGGTGGCGGTCGACAGCGGCGGAGACCTGCGGACGCCCGAGGTGATCGCGGCCGATGTCGCGGAGCGGGTGCTGGCGCGGCTATAGGCCGTTCCCTAGAACGCGTTAGGTTTAAGTGTGAGCGGTTAAACCGCTCGAACGCGCTCTAAATGTTTGAGTCTAAATCCCGTCCGCGCCTATCGCTTCGACGCGGCCAGTTGAGCCTTGGTGCGCTCGGCCACGATCAGGAACGCCAGACCGATCCGGCCGGACGGATCGCGGATCTCGTTCGCCAGCGTCTTCAGCCGATCCTCGCCCCCTCGCGCATATTCGATCCGCGCCTGATACATGACCTGCTGACGGCTGGAGGGGGTCAGCGCGGGCCAGTGCTCGTAGGCCAGGCGCGCGCGGCTCATGAAGAGACTGGTCTGCAGCGGCGCGACGGCCAGGGAACGGTCGAGGGCGAGATTGGCGGCCGTGACGTCGTTGCGCTGGAAGTCGATCGCCGCGCGCCGCAACCAGGCCGCGCCGGCTCCCGGACGCATCGCCAGCTCCCGTCGGCTCAAGCGATCCAGTCGGGCCAGCGTGGCTGGATCGCGAGGATCGCGCGCCAGCTTGGCCTCGATCGCGCTGGCCAGCACCTCGGCGGAGGCGGTCGGCATGTCGGCGAGGTCGCCTCCGAAGCGCGAGGCGACCATCGGCGCCGCGACCAGCAGCGACGCGACGAAGGTCAGTCCGCCGAACGCCACCGCGCCTCGCCAAGGCGGCGCGGCCTTGCCGCGGCCCGGCAGGGCGGAAACGGCCGTCATCGCGCCCAGCCCGATGGCGAAAAGGGTCTGCAAGGCCGGGACCTGGACGGCGAAATCCGAGAACCCATGCGCCAGCACGAGGATCGCGGCGGCGACGCCGGCGCGCGCCAGGGCCGCGCTCGTTCCGGGCTTTACCCCTTGGACGGCGATACGGCCAAGAGCGATCAGCAGCCACGCGCCCATCAGCGCCGCGCCGACCACGCCCCCTTCCTCCAGCCACTGGAGATAGAGATTGTGGGACGCGCGAACATCGAACAGCACCGGCAGGTTCGTGCTGGTCATGATCATCTGATTGACGACCGGGAAGGACCCCAGGCCGAAACCGAACCACGGCGAGGACTGGAAGGCCTGCCAGTGGGCGTCGAAGATCATCTTGCGCACGGCGATGTCGCCGTCGAGGGTCTGCAGTCGCTGCGCCGTCAGGTCCGCGCTGCGCATGGCGACGCCAATCGCCACCAGCAGGGCGGCCGCCCCGCCGACGATGGCGATGGCTCGGACGCGGCGTCCTTGAGCCAGCACCTGCCAGGTCAGCAGGACCGCCAGTCCGACCACGGTCGAAAAGATCCCGCCGCGCGAGGCGGTCATGGCCAGCGCCACCGCGAAAATCGCGGCGGCCGCCACGCTCAGGCTCGCGTCGAGACCCAGCTTCTCGAGGCGAACCGAACCGCCCGTCTTCTGGATCGCTTGCGACAGGAACATGGCGGCGAAGACGAGACCGACACCCATCAGGCTGGCGGCGCTGTTCGGGCTCAGCAGGGTGGCTCTCAAGCGCGTACCGGCGCGCAACGACACATGGTCGATGATCGCGCCGACGGCGAAGACGGCCAAGCCCATCAGCAGCCACCAGAACAACGCCCTTCGGCGCGTCTCGGACGCCCCGATGATCTGGCTGGCGAGGAACAGGCAGGCCAGGCCGAGAAGGCGCAGGATGTTGAGAACCAGCGTCGATCGATCCACGGTGATCGCGCCGCCGTGGTCGCCGAGATAACGCCAGACCGGATGGGCGCCGCCAGGACCAAACGGAGTCAGCGGCCAGGCCACGGCGACCAGCACGACCGCGAACAGCAGCCCCGGCCATGGCTTCGCAAGCGGCAAGGGAACCTTGCGCGCCCAGCCGCAGGTCGCCAGCAGGATCAGGAGAAAGGCGGCGTGCGCGACGCCGAAGACCGCCGCGACCACGACGTCGCTGGCGCCGAAGGCCAGCAACTCCACGAGCACGAGCGCGACGAGGGCGCCGATCGCGACGCCCTCGGACACCCGCAGGGTCCGGACCTTGCCCGCGCGGGGCGGCGACGAGTCTCCGCCCCGCCGGGATTTAGTCCGCATAGTACTTTCGATAGTTCGCGTAGTAGTAGTAGGAGTCGCCGTAGCCGTAACGGGCCTGAGCCTTCAGGTCCATCTGCGTCAGGGCCACGCCGGCGATGAACGCGCGGGTGCCTTGCAGCAGGCTGAGGGCGGACTGTACGGCCTTGACCGGCGTCTTCTTCCAGCGGACCAGCATGACCACGGCGTCGGCGTGCGGCGCCAGGATGCGGGTGTCGGCGATCGCCAGCAACGGCGCGGTGTCCAGCAGGATGATCTCGAACCGACCGCGCAGATCCTGCAGCAGACGATGCATCGCCGCCGAGCCGAGCACGTCGCGCGGCGTATAGGCCGACTTGGCCAGCGGCAGGATCTTGGCGCCGCTCTCGTCGTCGACCAGGGCCTGATCCAGCGTCGCGACGCCGTTCAGGACCTCCAGCAGGCCGACCGGCGCCGGCTCCTTCAGGAACTGGCTGATCGCACTCTGGCGCAGGTCGCAGTCGACCACAACCACCTTGGCGCCCGAGGTCGCCAGGGTGCGGGCCAGCGAGAAGCTGGTCGTGGTCTTGCCCTCGCCCGGCAGGGAGGACGTGACCGCGATGACCTGGATCTTCTCGCCCACCTTGGAGAACAGCACCGAGGCCCGCAGCTTGCGGAGGCTTTCGGCGAAGCTCGAGAGCGGCTTGGCCAGCAGGTAATCGGGCGGCGTCAGGCCCTTCAGGGTCTTAGCGTCGTCGACGGTGGTGCCCAGCGTCGGGACAGCGCCCAGATAGGGCAGGCCCAGACGACGCTCGACCTCGTCCTCGGTGAACAGGCCCGCCATCATGATCTCGGCCAGCACCACGGCGGCCGCGCCCGCGCCGATCGCCAGAACCAGGCCCAGGGCCATGTTCAACGCCGGCTTGGGATAGCTGGGTCCGGTCGGGATCTTGGCCGGCGACACCACGCGGGCGTCAGCCTGCTCGATGCCCTGCTGGGTCGAGGTCTGCTTGAAGCGCGCCAGAAGGGTCTCGTACAGATTCTTGACCGAGTCGGCTTTACGCTGCAGCTCCGCCAGACCAATGCTAGCTCGGTTGTTGCCGGCCAGGGCGCCCTTCGAGGTCGAGACGCTGGCCGCCACGGAACCGGTCCGCTGGCGAGCCACCTTGGCCTGGGCTTCGAGGCTGGAGATGATCCGCTTGATCTCGGCCTGGATCTGACCGTCGATATCGGCCAGCTCGCGCTTGGCCTTGAGCAGGTCCGGGTGTCGATCGCCATAACGGCCGCTGAGGTCGGCGACCTGGGCGCTCTTGGCGGCGCGCTGCTGACGCAGCTGCTGGACAACCGGCGAATTCAGGGACTCGCCCACGTCTTCGCCGTTGCTGCCCGAGGCGAGTTGCTGGCGCGCGATGGCCAGGCGGGCGTCGGTCTCGGCCTGGGCGGCGCGGCTCAGGGCCAGCTGCTGGTTCAGGCCCGAGATTTCCTGCTCGGTGAGGTTCTGCCCCTCCGCGCTCATCAGGTTGTGTTCGATCTTGTACTGCTGAACGGCCGCGTCGGCCTGCTGGACCTGATCGCGCAGTTCGCCGACCCGCGTATCCAGCCATTCATTGGCCTTCTGGGTCGCGTCGAATTTCGCTTCCAGCTGTTCGGTCAGATACAGATTGGCGAAGGCGTTGGCGATCTCGGCCGCCCGCTTGGGGTCGACGTGGGTGTAGTCGATCGCGATCAGATAGGTCAGGCCCGCGCGCCGCACCTTCAACCCGCCCAACAGGTTGTCGACGATGCGCTCGCGGCGACGCTGCAGCTCGGCCGGATCGTTGGTGGCGGTCGGAGACGCCGCCTTCTTCAGGACGGACAGCCAAGCCGTCGGCCCCTGAGCGCCCGGGAGATAGGGGTTGAAATAGGGGTCTTGGTCGAGCTTCAGCTCCTTGACCACGCGACCGGCCAGCGACCGCGACTTGAGCACCTCGACCTCGGTGTCGACGACGGACGAGTCCGCCGGCAGACCCGACAGCACCGCGCTCATGTCGGTGACCTGTTCCTTGCGCACGTCCAGCATGACCTGGGCGGTCGCCGTATAGAGCGGCGTCTGCTGCAGAGTGAAGAGCACCACCGCCGCGAACACCACCACCGCGACCGCCGCGAAGAGGCGGAAGCGTCGCCTGAAGGTCGCGATCGCGACGTTCAGGTCAAAAGACAACGCTCCGGTGTCATTCACCGGAGCGTTCGAAGTTTCAAAACCGGAGCCGTCCATAACCACTCTCAGTAATCGGCAAATCTTGCCGTTTCGTGGACGTTTTTCAGATCCGCGAAGCGGTCTTAGAACTGCAGGGCCACCGAAGCGGTCAGCTTGTTGTCCTTGAACGACGAGGCCTTGGCCACGCCCGTCGAGTCTTGCTTCAGATAGTTGTAGGTCAGGAACAGGCCCACGCGACGGTTCAGCAGGTAGGTCGCCGTGGCCGAGAAGTTGTCGCGCTTGTCGGTCCGGTCGATGCCACGATAGTCGTCGTTGCTGTGGTTGTAGGCGGCCGACAGCAGGACGTTGCGCAGCAGCTCGTGGTCGATCGAGGCCCCGATGGTGTTCGAGATGAAGCCGCCGGCGCCGGGCGCCACCGATTCTTCGATCGTCCGCGAACCGTTCACGCCGACGGTGGTCAGCTGGCTCGGGAACCATTCGATATTGCCGGCGGCGCTGAAGCCGCTGACGTCCTTGAACGTCGCCAGATCATAGGACTGCTTCATGTAGCCGGCCTGGATGTCGCCGCGCATCACTTGCGACAGATCGAAGTTGGCGCCGAGGCCGACCACGTAACCGTCCGAGGTCCGGTTGGTCGCCGGAGTCTTGAGGTCGTAGTCCTTCTTGTTGCCGGTGACCGTCGCATAGATGGCCGTATCCGGGCTGACCGCGTACTCGGCCTTGCCGCCGTAGTAGAACTCATTGCGGTCGCGGCTGTTCTGATTGAACGAGGCGACGCCCTGGTCCTTGTAATTGAAGTCCTTGTCGTCCAGGCGCCCGGTCAGGCGCAGACGGTTGAACTCCTTGACGCCGACCAGGCTGGTGGTGACCAGGTTGTACTGAACCGGCTTCGGCGTGGCGCCGGCCGGCGTACCGGCGGTGATCGCGGTGCGCGGTTCGGTCAGGCGCTGGAACTGAGCCGTGCCGGAGATATTCGAGCCGCGCGCGATGTCCAGGCGACCATTGGCCGACACCGTGTACTCTTCGGTGTTTTCCGTGTCGTGGTCGGCATAGCGGATGATGTTGCCGCCCGCGAAGAAGCCGATGGCGTTACGCGACCAGTCCGAACGGACGGCCAGCTCAGGCTTCACGCGCCAGATGTTGTCATCGATCTTGCCGGTCGCGACGGCGTAGATGTTGTCGTTATGCTCCAGATCCACCGTAACGCGCGGATAGACGGTGAAGCCGCCGGCCTTCTGACCCGTCGCCTCGTAGTCCGGGCGCGGCCGGTCACGAACGCTGACGTTCCGATCGCGGCTGAAGTTGGAACCAAGGTCCTGCGCCTGCGCGAATTGCGGCGCGGTCAACGCGATACAGGCCGCTACGGCCGAGCACGTCAGAATTCGCATATCTTATCCCCACCAGTAGGAGACGCCCGGCGCGCGTCGTGACGCGCCGATCCGCCCAAGCAACTCGGTATTAGCCGCCGCAGTAAGCGGCGGTCACGCCAGCGCACGGATCGTAAGGCGCCGTCGTTGTCGTATTCGTGTTGGTGTTCGAGCCCGTGGTGCTCGCGCTGCCGGCCGTGTTGGTGTTGGCCGGAGCGGTCGACGAGACGCCTTGCAGGCTGACCAGAACGCTCGGCGCGCCCGTCGGGGTGGTCGCGGCCGTCTGGGTCACCGTGGCCGACTGACCGGTTTGGGCCAGCTGCTGGGTCACGGCCGGCGCCTGAGCGACGGTCTGAGCCATCTGCGGCGCGACGGCGGCGGCGACCTGGATGGCGACGCCGGCGCTGACCGTGCCGTTCGACACGGCGGTGATCAGGGCCTGCGAGATCGCCTGGGGCGAAGCGCCCGAAGCGGCCAGCGCGTTGGACACGGCGGCCTGGATGGCGGCCAGCTTTTCAGCCGGCGACAGGCTGGCGAAGCCCGGCTGCTGCGCGGCGGTGGCGGCGGCCGTTTGAATGGTGCTTTGCAGCGAGGCGGCCGTGGGGGCCGGCGTGGCTTGAGCCCAGACCTGGCCAGCGCCCACGGGCGCGAGCGCGACGGCCAGACTGACCGCGATGGCGCGAACGCGATTGAAAGCCATGAGGACTGCTCCCTCCAATTGATCGGCGTCCCTTTAGGACAATGTAAAAAAATGCTCCAGCCCGGATGACGATGTTTTGTCGCTTTTGCCGCCAAAACGTCTCTTCGAGGCCACACCCGGACGCGGCGATTTTAAAGAACTGACGCAAACACCCCTAGATCTGGCTTGTGACAGTCGCCATCACTTGAAAGGGCTTCACAGAATTATCGCTGTCCGCTTAACCCATAAAAGATCACGGGCCGCGCCCAATGGCAACGGTCACAACCTAGAATCAATTGGGAATGCGAAGAATCTGGTCGCTTTCGCGTATCAGGCGACCAAATAGCTCCAAATATCCGCAAATCTTAAGGTTAAGATTGGGGGGTCCCCGCTAGGCCGCGACGGTGGATACGTCCGAAGCCTGCCCCGCTTGGACGAGACAGCCGTACCATCCCAGGCCCGAATAGGTCTCGTAGCCGGGCGTCAGGGCGTATCCGACGGTGCTGTCGCCGTCGGCGTAGCTGCCCATGGGCCCGCCGGAAACGTCCAGCGGAAAGATCTCGGTCAGCACGCCGCGATTGTCGGAGGCCGCCAGCACGCGCCCCTTCTGATCCAGAAGCAGAACGCGCGAACGTTCGCGCTCCTCGGGCGTCAGGCGCACGCCGTCGACCACGGCCTGGGCCTGGGGCCGCCAGTCGAAATGCACGCCCAGGACACCGAGCACCTCGCCCCGGCTCCGACCGCCCGCGCGGATGGCGGTGGCGTAGGTGGCGACCGGCGCGTCGTCCAGCGCGCGGGCCCGCTCGATATCACAGGCCACGAAATCGTCCCCGCTGGCCGTGCGCAGGCCCTCCCGGAACCAGGGCGCGTCCGCCACCGACAGGCCGACGACGTTCGGATACCGGCGAGGGCGCCCATTGGCGATCACGCGTCCGCGCGCATCGCAGATCCAGAGGTCGAGATAGACCGTGTAGGCGTCCAGAATCACGCCCAGCCGCTCGCTGGCGTGGCGGCGCGCGGCGACGCCATCGTCGGCCAGACAGGCCACGACGGCCGAGTCCGTGGCCCACCACCGCACGTCGCAGGTGCGCTCGTAGAGATTTCGGTCGACGATCTCGATGGCGTTGAGGGCGAGGTCCGCCAAGCGCTGACCGCGCAGATGACCCAGAATCGCCCCGCCGACGGCCGAGAGTTCGTCCAGATCGGCGCGAACCTGGCTTTCCAGCGCCGCGGCGACCGAGTCGATCTCGGTCGAGATCTTCTTGAACTCCTCGGCGACGATGGCGAAACCCTTGCCCGCCTCGCCCGCGCGCGCCGCCACGATCAGGGCGTTGATCGCCAGCATCTTGGCCGCCCGGTTCACCCGAGCGATCTCGCCGATCTTGGCCCCCGCCACGCTCGACAGTCGGTCGGAAAGGTCCAGGATCCTTTCCGGACGAAGACTGACGTCTGACTCCATACTCCGCACACCCCACGCGAACGCCTGGGCGAATCGCCCAACCCTAGGAAGATGGCGCCCGCCTTAAGGCCGGACGATACGGACGGCGGGGAGATCCGGCCTTCCCGGGATCTTTACGCACGGAAGCGCCGGCGCGCCCTGCGATTGGGCGCCCGGCGCTTGGAAAACAAACACTTGCTCAGAAACTAAGCCATAAAGCTCAGCGTCAGACGTCGACCTCGGCGTCCAAGGCGTTTTCCTGGATGAACTCGC
This sequence comes from Caulobacter sp. SSI4214, assembly GCF_012184455.1. Classification (NCBI taxonomy): domain Bacteria; kingdom Pseudomonadati; phylum Pseudomonadota; class Alphaproteobacteria; order Caulobacterales; family Caulobacteraceae; genus Caulobacter; species Caulobacter sp. SSI4214. The sequence continues at coordinate 16,366 of NZ_SZWJ01000081.1, forward strand.
GACGCGGCTCGACGAGGTCGCCCATCAGGCGGCTGAACATGTCGTCGGCGTCGTCGGCGTGGTTGACGCGAACCTGCAGCAGGGTGCGAGCCTCCACGTCCAGGGTCGTCTCCCAGAGCTGGTCGGGATTCATCTCGCCCAGCCCCTTGTAGCGCTGGATGGTCAGGCCCTTCCGGCCGGCGTCCAGCACCGCGTTGACCAAGTCCAGCGGACCGCGGATCGTGGTCGACTTGTCCTTGCGGCGGAACACGGCGCGGCCCGAGAACACCTCCGCCAGCTTGACGGCGCGTTCGGCCAGGCGACGGGCGTCGGCGGCGTGCAGCAGGACATCGTCCAGCACGATCCGCTCGGACACCCCGCGACGAACGCGGCTGAACACGAAGCCGGTATCGCCGCGCTCGCCCGACCAGGGACCGTCGCCCTCCTCGGCATAGAGGTCCAGGCGCTTGGCCGCCGCCGCGGCGTCCGGCGCCTCGCCCAGCAGACCGGCCAGGGCGGCCTGTTCGATGGCGGAGGCCGGCGCGCGAGCGGCCAGGCGGTCGATATTGCCCTTGGCCGAGCGGCAGGTCTGGACCAGGGCCAGCAGGTCCTGCCCGGTCATCCGCTCGCCGGACGCCAGGTCCAGCTCGGCCCCGTCGACGCCTTCGTCCACCAGGAACGCGTCCATCTCGGCGTCGTCCTTCAGGTAGCGCGAGGACTTGCCCTTGGCCGCTCTATAGAGCGGCGGTTGGGCGATGTAGATGTAGCCGCGCTCGATCAGCTCCGGCATCTGCCGGTAGAAGAAGGTCAGCAGCAAAGTGCGGATGTGGGCGCCGTCGACGTCGGCGTCGGTCATCAGCACGATCTTGTGGTAGCGCACCTTGTCGGGATTGAAGTCGTCACGGCCGATGCCGGCGCCCAGCGCCGTGATCAGCGTGCCGATCTGGTCGGACGACAGCATCTTGTCGAAGCGGGCGCGTTCGACGTTCAGGATCTTGCCGCGCAAGGGCAGGACCGCCTGATTGTCGCGATTGCGGGCCTGCTTGGCGGACCCGCCCGCCGAGTCGCCCTCGACGATGAACAGTTCGGACTTGGCCGGGTCGCGTTCCGAACAGTCGGCCAGCTTGCCGGGCAGCGAGGTGATGTCGAGCGCGCTCTTGCGCCGGGTCAATTCCCGCGCCTTGCGCGCGGCCTCGCGGGCGGCGGCGGCCTCGGCGATCTTGCTGACGATGGCCTTGGCCTCGTTCGGATGCTCCTCGAACCAGGTCGCGAGCCCCTCCTGGACCAGGCCTTCCACCGCCGGGCGCACCTCCGACGAGACCAGCTTGTCCTTGGTCTGCGAGCTGAACTTGGGATCCGGCACCTTGACCGACAGCACGCAGGTCAGGCCCTCGCGCGCGTCCTCGCCCCCGAGGCTGACCTTTTCCTTCTTCAGGATGCCGGAGCTTTCGGCGTAGTTGGTGATGATCCGCGTCAGCGCCGCGCGGAACGCCGAAAGGTGCGTGCCGCCATCCCGCTGCGGGATGTTGTTGGTGAAGCACAGCATCTGCTCGTGGTAGCTGTCGTTCCACCAAAGGGCGAGATCGACCTCGACCTTGTCCTTGACGCCGCGCACCGTGATCGGCGCCTTCAGCAGCGGGGCCTTGGCCTTGTCCAGGTGGCGAACGAAGGCCTCGATGCCGCCCTCGTAATGCAGCTTTTCTTCCCAGGGTTCGGCGTCGCGGTGATCCTTGAACCAGATCGTCACGCCCGAATTCAGGAAGGCCAGCTCGCGCAGGCGATGCTCCAGCGTCTTCCGGTCGAATTCGATGAAGGCGAAGGTGTCCTTCGACGGGTAGAAGGTCACCTCGGTGCCCGTCAGGACCTCTCCGGCCTTCGGACCGTCCTCGCGCACCGGCGACTCCCCGGTCACCGCCAGCGAGGTCACCGCGTCGCCGCGCTCGAAGCGCATCTGATGGACCTTGCCGTTGCGGTGGATCAGCAGCTCCAGCCAGTCCGACAGGGCGTTGACGACCGAGACGCCCACGCCGTGCAGGCCGCCCGAGACCTTGTAGCTGTTCTGGTCGAATTTCCCACCAGCGTGCAGCTGGGTCATGATGACCTCGGCCGCCGACACGCCCTCGCCTTCGTGGATGTCGGTCGGAATGCCGCGTCCGTCGTCGGTGACGGTCACCGAGCCATCGGCGTTGAGGATCACCTGGACCTTGGTGGCGTGGCCCGCCAAGGCCTCGTCGATGGCGTTGTCGACCACCTCGTAGACCATGTGGTGCAGGCCCGAGCCGTCGTCGGTGTCGCCGATATACATGCCCGGACGTTTGCGGACGGCGTCGAGGCCTTTCAGCACCTTGATCGAATCCGCGCCATATTCGGCGGCGACGGCCTCTTCGTTCGGGTTTTCCGGCGGGACCTGGTCTTCGGTGTTCTCGGTCATTCGTCTTCCAGAACAGTCAGGCCAGCGTCGCCCACGCGAACGCCTAGCGCCCGACCCTTGAGATGGTCGAACAGCGACTCGTCCGTGCCGGTCAGGAAGGCCTGGAGCTTGAGCGCCGTCAGTTCGTCGGCCAGAGCGGCCCGACGGGTCAGGTCGAGATGCGCGGCGACTTCGTCGAGCAGTATTACAGGATTCGGCGCGGATTCCGCACGCGAAAGTCGCGCCGCCTGAGCCAAAATCAGGTTCAGGATCAGGGCTTTCTGCTCACCGGTCGAGCATTCCGCCGCCGGACGGTCCTTCTCGACGTGGAAGATGGCCAGATCGCCCCGATGGGGACCGGTCAGGGCCCGACCGGCGGCGCCGTCGCGGGCGCGCGCGACAGTGAGCGCGGCGGCTAACCTTTCCTCGATCTCGGCGAAAGGCGCGCCGTCCAGGGCCATCCCTTCCCAGTCGCCGGTCAGGGTGAGGCGCGCCTGGGGAAAGGGACGATCGCCGCGCCCGTCGATCTCGGCCTGCAACGCCAGAAGCGTGCGGGCCCGGGCCTGGGCCATCAAGGCGCCGCTTTCCGCGAGGCGAGCCTCCAGGGCGCTCAGCCAGGTCGCGTCCGGCGCCGTTCCGGCCTCATAGGCGTCGGTCAGCAGCCGCATTCGCTCCCGCTGGGCCTTGTCGTAGGCGTTGGCGTGGGCCGCGTGGCTGGGCTCTCCGGCGAAGACCAGGCGGTCGAAGAACTTGCGGCGCTCGGAGGCCGCCTCCAGGAAAAGGCGATCCTGGGCCGGCGTCAGCCAGATCGGACGAACGTGGTCGGCGAGCCGTCCCGGCGGCGCGGTCTCGCCCTCGATACGGACCGCGCGACGGGCCGCCCCGCCCTGCTCGACGCC
>NZ_SZWJ01000082.1:0-19228 GCF_012184455.1 Caulobacter sp. SSI4214
GCGCGGCCAGAGGCCAGCAGGCGTTGATCCGCATCGAGCGGCCGGACGAGGCGTTGAGCCGCCAACCGCCCAGCCTGGCCCGCTCGCGGGCCGGCCAGGCGTCGTCGGCCAGGGGTTCAAGGGCGGCGGCGTCGATCACTCGGCCAGCAGCTTTTCGACCAGACCCTTGGCCTCGGGGCTGGCCCAGTCGGCCGGACCGGTCATCCGCGCGCGCTCGCGGCCCTGCTTGTCGTAGATCACCGTGGTCGGAAAGCCGCCGGCCTTGGGGTCCAACGCGAACGACATCCGATAGGACGGATCGCGATAGGTCTTCAGCGGCGGATTGGCGGCCATCTCCGCGGTGACCAGGTTGAGGTCGCTGTCGCGATCGACGCTGATCGGCAGCACGGTCAGCGGCTGGGTGGCGTAGGCGGCTTGCAGTTTGGCCAGGGTCGGCATCTCGGCCTTGCACGGCGCGCACCAGGTCGCCCACAGGTTCATGACCACCACGCGCCCCTTGAAATCGGCCAGGGTGGCGGTCTTGCCGTCGAGGCCGGTGAAGGGCGTCGCGGGCGCGGCGCGCGGCGCGGCGGGCACGTCCAGCTTTTCCAGCGACGCCTTCTTGAATTCTCTGAGGTCGGCGGGACCATGGGGTTTGAACGAAGCGGCGGCGATGACGTATAGAACCGCCGCCACGCCGACGAGGATGACGCCCCCCAGCGCCATCCTCATGGGATTGCGCTTCTTGGCCGCCGCCTCCGATTGGACTTCGCTCATATGACCGACAACGCCTCCGATACGCCCAAGGCCGGGAAGGGCCAGGGTCAAGCCATGTGGGGCGGTCGCTTCTCGGCCAAGCCCGCCGAGTTGATGCAGGCGATCAACGTCTCCATCGGCTTCGACAAGCGCCTGTGGGCGCAAGACCTGGCGGGCTCCCGCGCCCATGCGCGGATGTTGATCAGCCAAGGTGTGATTGCAAGCAGCGATGGCGAGGAAATCCTCGAAGGCCTGGCCAAAATCGAGGACGAGATCGCCACGGGGACCTTCCCGTTCCGTGACGAGTACGAAGACATCCACATGAACATCGAGGCGCGGCTGCGCGAGTTGATCGGCCCGACGGCCGGCCGGCTGCACACGGCCCGCTCGCGCAACGACCAGGTGGCCGTCGACTTCCGCCTGTGGGTGCGCGACGCCGCCGACCGCGCGGTGGGTCAGCTGGAAGCGCTGCAAAAAGCCCTGCTGGCCCAGGCCGAGGTTCACGCCGACGACCTGATGCCGGGCTTCACCCATCTGCAGCCGGCCCAGCCGGTGACCTTCGGCCACCACCTGATGGCCTATGTCGAGATGTTCGGCCGCGACGCCGGCCGCTTCCGCGACGCCCGCGCCCGCATGAACGAGTGCCCGCTGGGCGCGGCGGCCCTGGCCGGCTCGCCGTTCCCGATCGACCGCCACGCGACCGCCGCGGCCCTAGGCTTCGACCGCCCGACCGCCAACTCGCTGGACAGCGTCTCGGCGCGCGACTTCGCCCTGGAGGCCCTGTCGGCCGCCTCGATCACCGCCACGCATCTGTCGCGCCTGGCCGAGGAGATCGTGCTGTGGACGACCCCGATGTTCGGCTTCATCAAGCTGACCGACGCCTTCACGACCGGCAGTTCGATCATGCCGCAGAAGAAGAACCCCGACGCGGCCGAGCTGATCCGCGCCAAGGTCGGCCGGATCCTGGGCTCCCTGACCACCTTGACCGTGGTCATGAAGGGCCTGCCGCTGGCCTATTCCAAGGACATGCAGGAAGACAAGGTCCCGACCTTCGAGGCCTTCGACGCCCTGGAGCTTTCGCTGCTGGCCATGGCCGGCATGGTCGCCGACCTGACCCCCAACACCGAAAACATGGCCAAGGCGGCCGGCGCGGGCTTCTCGACCGCGACCGATCTGGCCGACTGGCTGGTGCGGACGCTGAACATGCCTTTCCGCGACGCGCACCACGTGACAGGCTCGGCGGTGAAAACGGCCGAAGGCCTTGGCGTTGATCTGGCCGACCTTACCTTGGAGCAATTCCAGGCGATCGAGCCCCGGATCACCCAGGACGTCTACGCCGTCCTGACCCCGGCCGCCTCGGCGGCCAGCCGCATGAGCTATGGCGGGACCGCTCCCGCCCAGGTCCGCGCCCAGATCGCGCGTTGGAAGGAACTGCTGGCATGACGCGCTCTAACAAGAACATGGGCCGCCCCCTGACCGCCCTGGTCCTGGTCGCCCTCGCCGCGACCGCCGCCGCTTGCGGCAGGCAGGGCGAGCTGGAACGCCCCGCGCCGCTGTGGGACGCCCAGAAGAAGGCCGCCTGGCAGGCCGAGCGCCGCGCCGCCTCGGCCCAGGCCAACCAGCCGGCCCGTCCGGGCGGCGACCAGGAGATCCGTGACCCGGCCTCCAGCAACCGCACGGTCCGCCAGGCCCCGCTGCCCGGCCAGAACGATCCGTTCGGCGGCCAGACCGCCAAGGGTTTCCCCGGCGCCACGCCCAACTAAGGCCTTCCGTTGAACCACTTCGAATACGGCCCCGAGGGCCTGGCCTGCGAGGGCGCGCCCCTGGCCAAGATCGCGGCCGAGGTCGGCACGCCGGTCTATGTCTATTCCCGCGCCACGCTGGAGCGGCACTTCACCGTGTTCCGAGACGCCCTGATCGCGGCCGGCGTCGTCGATCCGCTGGTCGCCTATGCCGTGAAGGCCAATTCCAACGTCGCGGTGCTGAAGGTGCTGGGCGACCTGGGCGCCGGCGCCGACACGGTCTCGGAAGGCGAGGTCCGCCGCGCCCTGGCGGCCGGCATCCCGGGCGAGCGCATCGTCTTCTCCGGCGTCGGCAAGGCCCGACGCGAGATCGAATTCGCGCTGAAGGCGGGCGTGGCCGAGATCAACGTCGAGTCCGAGCCCGAGCTGAACCTGATCGCCGCCGTCGCCGCCGAACTGGGCGTCCGCGCCAAGGTCGCCTTCCGGGTCAATCCCGACGTCGCGGCCGGCGGCCACGCCAAGATCGCCACCGGCAAGTCCGAGAACAAGTTCGGGGTCTCGTTCGCCGAGGCCGCGCGTCTCTACGCCAACGCCAGCAACAACGCCAACCTCCAGCCTGTCGGCGTGGCCTGCCACATCGGCAGCCAGATCACCGACCTGGGCCCCATGCGCGCCGCCTTCACGAAGATGCGGGGCCTGGTCGAGCAATTGCTGGGCGAAGGGCTCTCGGTCGAGCGGCTGGACCTGGGCGGCGGCCTGGGCGTGCCGTACTTCAACCATCCCGAACCGCCCTCGCCCGCCGAATTCGCCGCGATGGTCGGCGAGGTCACCCAGGGCCTGCCCGTGCGCCTGGCCTTCGAGCCTGGCCGCGTGATCGCCGCCAACGCCGGGGTGTTGGTCGCCGAGGTCATTCACGTCCACGAACGTCCGGAAGGCCGCAAGTTCCTGGTCATCGACGCGGCCATGAACGACCTGGTCCGCCCGGCCATGTACGACGCCTTCCACGATATCCGCCCGGTGGTGAAGCGCCCTGGAGAGACGGTCTACGACGTCGTCGGTCCGGTCTGCGAGACGGGCGACACCTTCACCCGCGACCGCCCCCTACCGACCTTCGGCGCCGGGGATCTGCTGGCCTTCATGTCGGCTGGCGCCTATGGCGCGGCCATGGCCAGCGAGTACAACACCCGCCCGCTGGTCCCCGAGGTTCTGGTCGACGGCGACCGTTACGCGGTCATTCGCAAGCGGCCAACCTATGACGAGATCCTGGCCCGCGACCTTATGCCCCACTGGATATAGGTAATTATACGGACGCCAGAGCGCGTTCCACGACACGCGCGATTAACCACCGCCGCCGCAGAGTGCGCGCCGACCTCGGGAGGGCGGAGTTGGCGTTGGCGAACCTGATCGAATTCGACAGCATCGAGGCTCAGCGTAAGCTTGGCGGCAATCTGGTGCTGGCTTGCATCGCGGCTTTGGCGCTGATCACGCCGGGCGCGGCGCTGTTGGCCGGACGCGCGCCCTTGCCGCTGTTCGGCGGGTCGCTGCTGCTGGCGGGCCTGGCTTGGGGCGGCTTCGCGATCTGGCGCGACAACGCCGCTCAACGGATCTCGACGGCCCTGACCTTGATGGGTCAGGTCAGCCTGTTCATCGCCGCCTTCCAGGGCCATCCGCTGCAGGCCGACGCCCGCATGGCCTATCTGGCCGCCCTGGCCCTGCTGGTCGCCTATGGCGACTGGCGCGCCGTCGCCGCGGGCGCGGCGGCCATCGTCGGGATCGAGCTGGCCATGGCCGCGCTGGCCCCGCACGTCCTGATGGGCGGCGAGGTCACGGTCCTTCGTCTGGCCCTCGACGCCGGCGTCACAATGGCCACCGCCTGGTCTCTGATCTGGCTGACCGCCGGCGTGTCGCGTCTGTTCGTCACCGTGACCGCCCGAACCGACAGGGCGCTGGACGCCGCCGCCCGCGCGGACGCCGCCAACGCCGAGGCCGAGAGCCAGCGCGCCGCCCGCGACGCGGCCAATGCCGAGCAGGCTCGCGCCAAGGCCGTGCTGGAGGCCGAGCAGACCCAGGTCGTCGAGGCGCTGGCCACCGCTCTTGGCCATCTTTCGCGCGGCAACCTGACCTGGCGACTGGAGCAGTCCTTCGCCGCCCGCTACGAATCGCTGCGCGCCGACTTCAACGACGCCCTGGCCAAGCTGCAGGCCGCCATGCGCGAGATCGCCGGCAACGCCGCCAGCATGACCGCCGGGGTCGCCGACATGTCCCGCGCCTCGGACGAGCTGGCCCGCCGCACCGAGCATCAAGCCGCCAGCCTGGTGCAAACCACCGCCGCCCTTGGCGAAATCACCGTCGCCGTCCGCAACACCGCCGACAGCGCCAGCCAAGCCAACGCCGCCGCGGCCTCCGCCCGCCTGGAGGCCGAGCGGTCGGACCCGGTGGTCAGCGAGGCCGTCGAGGCCATGACCCTGATCGAGACCTCCTCGGGCCAGATCGGCAAGATCATCGGCGTGATCGACGAGATCGCTTTCCAGACCAATCTGCTGGCGCTGAACGCCGGCGTCGAGGCCGCCCGCGCGGGCGAGGCCGGCAGGGGTTTCGCGGTCGTCGCCCAGGAAGTGCGGGCCCTGGCCCAGCGCTCGGCCAACGCCGCCAAGGAAATCAAGGACCTGATCAACGTGTCGGGTCAGCAGGTCAGCGCCGGGGTCGAGCGCGTCGGCCGCACCCGCGAGGCCTTGCAGCGGATCATCGCCCGCGTCGCCGAGATCGACGCCCAGGTCAACGCCATCGCCGCCTCGGCGCGCGACCAGGCCCAGGGCCTGGGCGAGGTCAATACGACCATGGGCGAGATGGACCGCGTGGTGCAGCAGAACGCGGCCATGGTCGAGGAGACCACCGCCGCCGCCCACGCCCTGCGCAGCGAATCCCAGGAACTGGCCGACCGCGTCGACCTGTTCGAGATCGGCCAGGCGGCGACCGCCCGCCAGAAGCGAGCCGCCTAGACCTAGAGCCTGCCCGCTTCAAATGGAACCATTTGAAGCGGATAAAAAGGCTTTAAATTCAAATCTTTAGAGCGCGTTCGAGCGGTTCAGTCGCTCACACCTAAACCTAACGCACCCTAGTCCAGGGCGCCGATGTAGGGCAGGCCTCGGCTCTTGCCCTCGTCGTCGAGGCCATAGCCGACCAGATAGCGCGCCGGCGCTTCCCAGGCCACGAAATCGGGCTCCATGCCGCGCGAGGTCGGCCAAGGCTTGCGCGCGAACACGGCGGTCAGCACCTCGCTGGCGCCGGCGTCCTTGACCAGGCGCGCCGCTTCCGACAGCGACAGGCCGGTGTCGAAAACGTCGTCGACGACCAGCGCGCGACGACCGATCAGCGGACGTTGCAGATCGGCGCGGACCTCGCAGCGGCCGGTGCTCTTGCGCTCGTCGTGATACGAGGCCAGCCACAGGGCGTCGAACCGCACGTCGCGTCCCGCCCGGTAGAGGGCGCGGGTCAGGTCGGCGGCGAACCACAGGCCGCCGGTCAGCAGGCAAACCACGACGGTGTCGTCGTCGATGCGGGGCGCGATGGCCTCGGCCAGCTTTTGGACCCGCTCGGCGATCTCGGTGTCCGAGATCAGGACTTCAGGCTTCTGGCGATCATTCATGGTGGGCGGGTTCTTGAGAGTCGGAAGGAGGAGCAGCCTCCCCGCTCTCATGTCCCGGGGTGTCCTGTCCAGCCGCTTCCTGCGGCGCGGCGGCGTCCTGGGCCCCTCTGAGGGCAAGTTCGGGGTGCTCGCCCCCCTTTTCGGGGACCTTCAACGCGGCCTTCACGGCCTGAGCGGCTCCGGCCTCGGTGGCGAAGCCGATCTGCAGGTCCTTGGCCGTGCGCGGCGGATCCAGGAACGTGATGGCGAAATGGCGGACCTCGCCGGGCGGGATCTTCGGATCGTCGGCGGCCGCCAACTGGCCCGCCACGCGCTTGGCCTTGGCGTTCAGCAGCTCCACCCGCAGCGGCGGCGAGACGACGGCGTGCTCGGTGATATTGCGGATCTCGCCCGTGATGGTCACGGCGGCGCGACCGTCCTGCATGGACGGCTTGGCCTTCAGGCTGTCGCGATTGATCACCAGGCCCACGGTGTTCACCGGAAGACCGACGGCGGCGTAGGCGCCGGCGGAGCCAGGCAGGATCTTGACCACGTCGAGACGGAAGATCAGGGCGGCGACCACGATCACCGCCATCATGGCGGCCATGCCGGCCCAGACGATGCCGGTGGTGGTCGCGGCGCGTAGTCGCCGCTCGGCGTCGGCGCGGGCGCGGAAGACCTTGGGCAACTCTTCGCCCGGCAGGGCGCTGACCGGCGGCTCGACCTCGGCTTCGGCCTCGGCGACGGGCTCTTCCAGCGATCCGCCCCCCTCGGCGAGATCGGCCAGGGTGGGCGTTTCGGGCTCGTCGAACAGGTCCAGCGGCTCTTCGTTACGGGCCGTCCAGCGGTGACCGCACGAGGCGCAGCGCACGACACGACCCGTCGGCCCGACCTTGGAGTCGTCGACGAAATAGCGGCTGGCGCACTCCGGACAGGTCAGTATCATGGCCGCGAATCGAACGATCCCCACAACTCTCTCCGGGGTCGCCGATTTTAACCCTGATGTCCAGAAAGCCCAGTGACGCGCCTTGCGGATCGACACAGAACAGGGCGATGACGCCGTTCCGGTTGTCCGCTTCGAAGGCGTCTCGATGCGCTACGGCCGGGCGCCGGAAACCCTCAGGGATATCAGCTTCTCCCTGGATCCAGGCTCGTTCCATTTCCTGACCGGCGCCTCGGGCGCGGGCAAGAGCTCGCTGCTCAAGCTGATCTACCTGGCCCACCGTGCGTCACGGGGTCGCGTCGAGCTGTTCGGACGCGACGTCAGCCTGACCCATGCCCGGGACCTGCCCTTCCTGCGCCGCCGCATCGGCGTGGTGTTTCAGGAGTTTCGGCTGCTGGAGCACCTGTCGGTGTTCGACAACGCCGCCCTGCCGCTGCGCATTTTGGGACGGAAACCCGCCACCTATCGCGACGATGTCGCCGAGCTGCTGACCTGGGTCGGCCTGGGCGAGCGGATGCACGCCCTGCCCGCCACCCTGTCCGGGGGCGAGAAGCAGCGCCTGGCCATCGCCCGCGCCGTCGTGGACCGTCCCGACGTGCTGCTGGCCGACGAGCCGACCGGCAATGTCGACCCGGCAATGTCGCTGCGCCTGCTGCGCCTGTTCGTCGAGCTGAACCGGCTGGGCGCCACGGTGCTGATCGCCACGCACGACGACGAGTTGGTGGCCCGCGCCGCCCAGCCCGTCCTGCACCTCGAGCACGGTTCTCTGATCGACTCGGGCGCGCGCCGATGAGCGCGCTCTTCAGGGTGGATCGCTGGAGACCGGGTCCGCTGCTGCCGCCGCGCGACTCCCGCGACGGCGCGCTGATCTTCGTGGTGGCCGTGCTGTGCTTCCTGGCCTGCCTGACCGGATTCGCCGCCCTGGCCTCGAACCGCGCCGCCCACGGCTGGACCGCCCAGCTGACCGGCTCGGCCACCGTCGTGGTCCGCGCGCGGGCCGGCGAGACGCCCGACAGCGCGGCCGCGCGCGCCGCCGAGACCCTGGCTGGGGTCAAGGGCGTGACCGAGGCCCAGGCCCTGCCCCGCGAAAAGGCCGAAGCCCTGCTGGAGCCCTGGATCGGCAAGGCGGCCCTGGTCGACGACCTGCCGACCCCGCGCCTGGTCACCCTGGATCTGGCCCCCGACAATCCGCCGACCGCCGAGGTCCTGGACAAGGCGCTGAAGACCGCCGGCGTCGACGCCACGGTCGACGATCACAGCCGCTGGATCGCCGATATCGAGCGCGCCGCCAATCTGGCGCGACTGGCCGCCCTCGGCGTCTTCGTTCTGATCGCCGCGACGACCGCCGCCGTGATCGCCTTCGCCACGCGCGCGGGCTTGGCCGCCCGCCGCGACGTGATCGAGGTCCTGCACTTCTCGGGGGCCGAACAGAGTTTCATTTCCAGCCTGTTCCAGAACCGGTTCGCGGCCATGGGCGCGCTGGCGGGCTTGCTGGGCGGAGCTGGCGCGGCCATCATCGGCGCGTTGGCGCGCTGGCTTGGCGGCGGCGCGGGACTGGCCCCGCTTCTGCCCCTGGCCTGGATCGATCTGGCCGCCGCCCTGCCCTGCCCGCTGGCGGCCGCCCTGATCGCCGGCCTGTCGGCGCGTCTGGCGGCGTCGCGGATCGTGGGGGACATGCCGTGAAGACTCTCGCCGCCTTGCTGATCGGCCTGATGATCTGGGGGCTGGGCCTGCTGGCGTTCACCACCCGGGTCGACCATTCCACGCCCGCGCCCGCGCCGCCGGTCGCCGACGGCGTGGTCGTGCTGACCGGGGCGTCGAACATCCGGCTGGAAGCCGCCACCAAGCTGCTCGAGGACGGCAAGGGCAAGCGGCTGCTGATCTCGGGCGTCAACCGAGAGGCCACCCGGGCCGACGTTCAGACCGTGACCAAGGCCGTCAAGCCGATCTACGACTGTTGCGTCGACCTGGGGTTCTCGGCCGCCAACACGGTCGGCAACGCGCGCGAGACGGCCGAGTGGGCGGCGTCCAAGGACTATGACAGCCTGATCATCGTCACGGCCGACTATCACATGCCGCGCTCGATGCTGGAGCTGCGCGCCGCCATGCCGGGGGTCAAGCTCTACCCCTATCCGGTCAGGACCGACCTCAACGCCCATCGCTGGTGGAAGACCAGCATCAGCGCCCGCCGCATGATCGTCGAATATTGCAAGTATCTGGCGATCCTGGGCCGCGAGGCGTTCCTGGGGCTGGGCCCCAAAGACAAGGCCGCTTCGTCGGCGAAGGACGACCATTGATCTATTTTCGCTCGTTCGTGTTCCAGCTGTTCTTCTGGCTCTGGTCGGTCGTTTGGGCGGTCGGGATGATCCTGACGTTCCCGCTGCCGCGTCGCGCCAACACCTGGTGCCTGCGAACCTGGTCGGGCGGCATCTTCTGGGGCCTGCGCTGGCTGGCCGACGTCAAGGTCGAGGTGCGGGGCGAGCGATATCGGCCGACCGGGCCGGCCCTGGTCGCGCCCAAGCACCAGTCGATGTTCGACGTCTTCAGCCAGTTCTACCTGCTGCCCGACGCCTGCTTCGTCATGAAGAAGGAACTGTTGATGGTGCCGCTGTTCGGCTGGCATGGGCTGAAGGCCGGCATGATCGTCGTCGACCGCGACGGCCACTCGGCGGCCCTGAAGAAGCTGGTCCGCGACGCCGTCGACCGGATGAAGGAAACCCGCCAGGTGGTGATCTTCCCAGAAGGCACCCGCGGCGAGGTCGGCCAGCCCGGGGACTACAAGCCCGGCATCGCGGCGCTCTATCGCGAGCTCAACATGCCCGTGACGCCGGTGGCCCTGAACTGCGGCAGCCACTGGGACAAGGGCTTCCTTCGCAAGCCGGGCACGATCGTCTTCGAATATCTGGAACCGATCCCCGCCGGCCTGAAGCGCGGCGAGTTCATGCGCGAGCTACAGACCCGCATCGACACGGCGACCAAGGCGCTGGAGGACGAGGGGATCTGATTTTCTCCTCCCCGTTTCACGATTGAGGCGCGGTGCTCTCGATCGCCTCGACCATCTTCAGCAGCTTCTCCATCGCCACGTCGCGCACGCCGCCCTCGCGCAGGTGCAGGACGAGGTCGCGCAGATAGTCGATGTTCGGACCCGACAGCCCCTTGGCCCCGGCGATCAGCGCCGCCTGCTGTTCCAGGGTCAGGGCGCCCGCCCACTGGCTGTGCTTCATGTCCGACAGGAAGACGAGCGCCGGAACCTTTCGCTGGCCGTCCGAGCCGTCCGAGCCGTCCGCGTCCAGCTTCACCTCGCGGGAGGTCTCGAAATAGGTCTCGGTCGGTTGCTCGCGTTCGCGCAGATAGGCGTAGACGTCCGGCCACTCGGACGCCGCGACGCGATAGGCCATGCCGCGCACCGCGCCGCCGGGCGCCAGGCCCAGCACCAGGCCCGGCCGTTCATAGGTGCCGCGATGATGGACCGAATAGATGCAGAAGGCCCGTCGCCGACCGTGGAGCACGGCCGTTCTTCGGTCTATGAACGGGAACCCGGGCCGCCACATCAGCGATCCGTATCCGAACACCCAGCGATCCTCGCCGCCGCCTTCCAAATCCATCATCGATTCCGACCGGACGCGCCCATAGATGACCCATAACGACGCCGCCCCGTCCCGCAAAGCCCCCCAGAAGGCCCATCGCGGCCGCCTGTTCGCCCCGTTCATCCTCGCCGCCCTCGTCGCGGGCGGCTGGAGCTATGGCTGGTTCTGGCTGCGCGGCCAGGCCGAGCAGCGGATGGACGCGGCCTCGGCATCGTTCAAAGCCCGCGGCTATGACCTGTCGTGGCGCGAGCGAACCTTCACGGGCTTTCCGTTCCGCATGGATGTGAGCCTGGCCGACGCCCGCGTCGCCGAGCCCTCGGGCTGGGCCCTGCGCGCGCCGGAACTGAAGGGCGAGGCCGAGGTCTACGATCTCAGCCACTGGGTGATGGTCGCGCCCCAAGGCGTCGTGCTGACCCGGCCCGAGGCGGGCGACGTCACGATCACCGGCCAGGCCCTGCGCGCCAGCGTCTCGCACCCCGGGGAGCGCCCGCCGCGCATCTCGGTCGAGGGCGCGAACCTGACCTTCGCCCCCGCGCCCAACGCCAAGCCCTTCCCGCTGCTCTCGGCGGCCAACATGCAGCTGCACCTGCGCGCCGGCCCCGACGACCAGGGCGCGATCCTGTTCAAGGCCGACGGCGCGCGCGCCGATTTCGTTGGCCTGCTGGGCCGGATCGTCCAGGACAAGCAGGCCTCGATGGTGCTGGACGCCCGACTGACCAAGGTCTCGGCGCTGCGCGGCCACAGCTGGGCCGACGCCGTCCGGGCCTGGACGACCGCCGGCGGCGCCATGACCCTGCAGGACAGCCAGGTGCTGGCCGGCGACGCCGAGATGAAGGGCAAGACCGGCGCCCTGACGGTCGATGCTGACGGTCGCCTGCAAGGCGCGCTGGACGTGTCGATCAAGGAGCGCCCGGATCTCTCCAAGCCGCTCAAGACCCGCGAGCAGATGCTGGCCGCCGCCGCCGAGGCCATGGGCCAGGAGCCGGTGATCCAGGCCAGCCTGAAGTTCGGCGAAGGCCGCACCCGGCTGGGCGTGATCGATACGGGACCCTCGCCGCGCATCTTCTGATCGATCGGCGATCGTTCGAGCGCGCAATTTTCTTCCCCGAGGAGGCGGACTATTGCGTGTTCGGCGGCAAGGACTATGGTCCCGCCTCCAATTTCGGGGAAGAACATGGGCAGCGACACGACGGCCGCCACGCCGTCTCTCGAAGAGGTCCGATGGCGGCTCGACGCGATCGACACGGAACTGCTGAAGCTGCTGGACGAACGCGCCAGCCTGGCCGGCGCCGTCGCGGCCGCCAAGCGGGCTTCGGGCGACACGGGCTTTGGCTTGCGCCCCGGCCGCGAAGCCCACATCGTCCGAAAGCTGCTGGAAACGCCGCGTAAGGGCGCCTCGGACGCC
Organism: Caulobacter sp. SSI4214; assembly: GCF_012184455.1. NCBI lineage: Bacteria > Pseudomonadati > Pseudomonadota > Alphaproteobacteria > Caulobacterales > Caulobacteraceae > Caulobacter > Caulobacter sp. SSI4214. The sequence goes on from NZ_SZWJ01000082.1 coordinate 12,038, forward strand.
CTGGTCATCCGCATCTGGCGCGAGATCATGGCCGACAATCTGGCGCGCCAGGGGCCATACCACCTGGGCGTCTTCGGCGGCCGCGATCCGGCCCGCGCGGTCGAGCTGACCCGCCTGCGCTTCGGAACGGCCCCGCGCCTGTCGATCGCCGCCACCGCCCAGGACGCCCTGGCCATCGCGCGCTCGCCCTGGGGCGTCGGCGTCCTGCCGCTGGCGTCGGACACGCCGTGGTGGGGACGCCTGCTGGCCGAGCCGAAGCTGAAGGTCTTCGCCGCCCTGCCCTGCCTGGCCAGCTGGGGCCCCCAAGCCGCCCTGGCCGTCGCCGAGGTCGAGGTCGAGCCGACCGGCCACGATCAGACCTTCTGGGTCACCGACTCGACCAAGAGCGTCTCGGCCATCGTCGAGACGCTGAGCCAGACCGACGTCGCCGCAGAGCTGATCGCCGAGGCCGGCGGCCTCAGACTGTTCTCGCTGTCCGGCTTCTTCCAGCCCGATGACCCGCGTCTGGCCCGCGCGCCCGGCGCCCTGACGGGCGTCATCGGGGCTGCGCCCGAACAGTTCGACGTGTAAGAGACGCCTCGTCCCCAAGGGGGGTCATAATTCAGAGTACTCCGATGACCGCCGATCGCTTCGCCGCGCCCCGTCCCGTTCCCAAGCCAGGGATCATGGACATCCACGCCTATGTCGGCGGCAAGTCGAAGGTCGAAGGCATCGCTCATCCGATCAAACTGTCGAGCAACGAGAACATCCTGGGCAGCAGCGACAAGGCCAAGCAGGCCTATCGCGACGCCGTCGACCGTCTGCACATCTATCCCGACGGCAAGGCCAATATCCTGCGCTCCGCGGTGGCCGAGCGCTTCAAGCTAGAGCCCGAGCGCCTGACCTTCGGCGACGGCAGCGACGAGATCTTCGCTCTGCTGTGCCAGGTCTATCTGGAGCCCGGCGACAACATCGTCCAGGGCGAGCACGGCTTCGCCGCCTACGCCATCGGGGCCCGCGCCTGCCAAGGCGAGGTGCGGATGGCCAAGGAGATCAACCACCGCATCGACGTCGATGAAGTGATCAAGTGCGTCGACGAACGCACGCGCCTCGTCTTCATCGCCAACCCGGCCAACCCGACCGGCACCTGGCTGACCGGCGAGGAGATCCGCGCCCTGCACGCGGCCCTGCCGCCGTCGGTCGTTCTCGTGCTCGACGGCGCCTATTCGGAGTTCTGCGGCGATCCGCGCTTCGAGGACGGCCTCGACCTGGCCCGCATAGCCGAGAACGTCATCGTCACGCGCACCTTCTCCAAGCTGCACGGGCTCGCGGCGTTGCGGGTGGGCTGGGGCTACGCGCCCGAGCACATCATCGCCCCGATCGAGCGCATCCGTCCGCCGTTCAACACCTCGATCCCCGGCCAGGAGGCGGCCGTGGCGGCCCTGTTCGACGACGACTTCCAGGCCCGTTCTCTGGCCCTGGTCGAGCAATGGCGGCCGTGGCTGGCCCAGCAGTTGGGCGGGCTTGGCCTCGACGTCACCCCGTCGGCGGCCAATTTCGTCCTGGCGACCTTCCCGACCACGCCGGGCAAGACCGCCCAGGAGGCCGAGGCGTTCCTCGCCTCGAAAGGCTACCTGGTCCGCGCCGTGGCCAACTACAACCTCCCGGACTCGATCCGCGTCACCATCGGGCTCGAAGAGCATAACCGGGCCGTGGTGGAGCTGCTGGCCCAGTTCATGGGGCGCTAGATGTCGGCGCGTCTCCCGACCTCCCCGGCGAATGCCGGGGCCCAGATCGAACCCATAGCCGCCTTTTGTTTGAATGGGGACAAGAGGCGCATCATCCCAAACCGCTCAGGCTGCATCTGGGCCCCGGCATTCGCCGGGAAGAACGGATGAGAGTGAGCCTTATCCATGTCTAACCCCGGCATCCTCTACCCCAAGCTCACCGTGATCGGCTGCGGCCTGATCGGCGGCTCGGTGATCCGCGCCGCGCGCCAGCATGGCGTCGTCGGCGAGGTCACCGTGGCCGACGCCAGCCAGGCCCACCGCGCCCGCGTCGCCGAGCTGGGCATCGCCGAGCACGTCACCGGCGACATCGCCGAGGCGGTCAAGGACGCCGACCTGGTGGTGATCGCCACCCCGGTGCTGTCGATCCCCGAGATCGCCGCCCAGGTGATCCCGGCCATGAAGCCGGGCGCGACCCTGACCGATGTCGGCTCGACCAAGGCCAATGTCGCCGAGGCCTTCCGCGCCCAGGACGGCGGGAAGATCTTCGCCATCCCAGGCCACCCGATCGCCGGCACCGAGCAGTCGGGCCCCGACTCCGGCTTTCCGGAACTGTTCGAGGGCCGCTGGACGATCCTGACGCCCTTCGACAGCGACGACGAGCACTACGCCGCCGCCGTCGCCCGCCTGTCGGCCTTCTGGCGCGCCTTCGGGGCCCAGGTCGAGCTGATGGACGAAAAGCACCACGACCTGGTGCTGGCCGTCGTCTCGCACCTGCCCCACCTGATCGCCTACACGATCGTCGGCAGCGCGGCCGACCTGGAGAACGTCACCGAGAACGAGGTCATCAAGTACTCGGCCTCGGGCTTCCGCGACTTCACCCGCATCGCCGCCAGCGACCCGACCATGTGGCGCGACATCTTCGTGGCCAACAAGGACGCGGTGCTGGAGATGCTGGGCCGCTTCACCGAGGACCTCCAGGCCATGAGCCGCGCGATCCGCTGGGGCGACGCCGACACCCTCCACGCCCACTTCACCCGGACCCGCGCGATCCGCCGAGGCATCGTGGCGGCGGGGCAAGAGAGCGCCCTGCCGAACTTCGGGCGCGATCGCGGGAAGGGCTAGGCGATGAAGCGGGGGATCAAGATCGCGATCGGCGTCCTGCTTTTCGCGGGCTTTCTCTTCCTGTTCGTCATTCCGACCAAGACAACGACGATCACCTACGACCTGCCGCCGCCGATCATCCCCGCGAAGCCCGCGCATCGGGCGCCGATTTTCGTCGAGATGAAGCCGGACGGCGGCCTTACAATCGAAGGCGCCCCCACCACGCTAGAGGCCCTGCCGCGCGATCTGGCGGCGCGCTTCGGTGACGTCCCCAAGGACCAGCAACGCGTCATGATCCGCGCGCCTGAAGACGTCCCCTATGATCGCTTCATGGCGGTTCTAAGCACTTTGCAGGGGCGCGGCTGGTACAAGGTCGGCCTGGTCAACGAGGCCGTTCCGCACCCGAAGCCCTGATCGCGACCTTTCCGCCACACCCTCTCAACTTCCGCGTCAGCCCCATGAGAAACCTGCTGGCGCCCGCTGAGCGAACGCTGTAATCGGCGCGCTCCCGAAGGATGAGGACCATGGCGCACAAAGCCCTGACCAATTCGCAGCCGTTCACCATGCTCGACCGCCAGGTCGAGTACGCGAGCGCGCGCGCGTTGGAGGGGATCACGGTCTAGGGTTCGACGGAACTCGGGAAGTCCGAAAAAGCCCCTCCTGGCCTTGAGCCGGAGGGGTTTTTCGTTTGTGCGGAAACACTTGCCGGCCCTGACGCCAGGAGGGGGAGCAAGAGGAGAGAAGCCGATGAGCGGCTTCACGCATATCGAAAGCGGGGGCGCGCCGATCAAGGCGTGGACCCAAGGGGTCCCGATCGAGGACTCCGCCCTGAAGCAGCTGCGCAACGTCGCCAGCCTGCCGTTCATCCACAAGCACGTGGCGGTCATGCCGGACGTGCACTGGGGGATGGGCGCGACCGTGGGCTCGGTGATCCCGACCTACAAGGCGATCATCCCGGCGGCGGTGGGCGTCGACATCGGCTGCGGCATGATGGCGGTGCGCACCTCGATCCGGGCCGAACACCTGCCGGACAACCTGTTCGGCGTCCGGTCCGACATCGAGGCCGCCGTGCCGCACGGCCGGACGGACAACGGCGGGCGCAACGACAAGGGCGCCTGGCAGTCCGAGCCGCCGGCCATCGCGGCCGAGAAGTGGGCGGGCCTGAAGGACGGTTACGATGAGATCGTGGCCCGGAACCCGAAGGCGGCTCACCCGCGCGGCTACGGCCACCTGGGTACGCTGGGCACCGGCAACCACTTCGTCGAGCTGTGCGTCGACGAGGCCGGCGACGTCTGGGTGATGCTGCACTCGGGCTCGCGGGGCGTCGGCAACCGGTTCGGGACCTACTTCATCGAACGGGCCAAGCACGAGATGCGCCGGTGGTTCATCAACCTCCCGGACGAGGACCTGGCCTACTTCGCCGAAGGCAGCGAGGGCTTCAATGACTACGTCCGGGCCGTGGCCTGGGCGCAGAAGTACGCCCTGGCCAACCGTGAGGTGATGATGGACCAGGTCCTGACCGTGCTGAAGAAGACGTTCCCGGACCTGACCGTGACCGAGCACGCGGTGAACTGCCACCACAACTACGTGTCGCGGGAAAAGCACTTCGGCAAGGACGTCTACCTGACCCGGAAGGGCGCGGTGTCGGCCAAGGACGGAGAGCTGGGCATCATCCCGGGCTCGATGGGCGCCAAGTCGTTCATCGTGCGCGGCCGGGGAAACCCGGACTCGTTCTGCACGTGCTCGCACGGCGCCGGACGGGCGATGAGCCGGAACGAGGCCAAGCGCCGGTTCACCATCGCCGATCACGTGGCGGCCACGGCCGGCGTCGAGTGCCGGAAGGACGCCGAGGTGATCGACGAAACGCCGATGGCCTACAAGGACATCGACGCGGTGATGGCGGCCCAGGCCGATCTGGTCGACATCGTGCACACGCTGCGCCAGGTGGTGTGCGTGAAGGGATAGACACCGCCGGACGTCTTCCGACGTCCGGCGGACATCGTGGCGCGCGGACGGCGGGAACAAGCGACGCCAGCGGCCGTTATGCGAAACGGCGTTCTGCTTGAGAGGTCCCGATGCGCGACGCGGTACGACGCCGGTTCCTCGAGCTGCTGTGCTCGATCTACATCTACAACGAGCATCGCGGCTATACCGCCATCGACCGGATGCTGGCGGCGATCCGCGCCAGTTGGCCCGATGACGAGGCGCTGATCCGCAAGGTCGAGAGCCACCGCGCCGACGAGCGCAAGCACTATCTGATGTTCCGTCGCTGGTTCGAACGACGCGGGGTGATGCCCTTCGATATCGACCGGACGTGCGGCCATATCGATCGCTTCGTCGAGATCGTGTTCGGCTCGCCGATCGACGCCCTCGACTATCGGCTGATCGGCCGCGAGGACGTGTTCGAGCGGCTGTGCCGGGTGGTGTCGCTGACCGAGAAGCGCGGCCACCGCCAGGTCGAGATCCTGCTGCGCGACCCCAAGGTGCAGGACGACGCCCAGCTGACTAAGATCTTCCGCGTCATCGAGCAGGACGAGCCCAGCCACTGGGCGCCCTACGACGGATGGCTGCGCGATCACGGACGGCGCGAGGCCAACGCCTGGGAGCGGGCGATCGACAGCTTCGTCCATGGCGAGCTCCTGGTGTTCAAGCTGCCGGTGCTGTTCCTGGCCCCGCGCCTGCGCCGACGGTCGACCTGGCCCGACCATCATGATGACGCCGGGGCGCTGGATCAGGTCGCGGCGCTAGAGCCTTTAGCCTGAAATCGGAACCGATTTCAGGCGCTGAAAAGGCTCTAAATCAAATGTTTAGAGCGTGAGATAAGCTGAAACCGGTTCCCACTTTCAGCCTCACGCTCCAGCCTGATCGCGCCGGACAGCCGCCGTTTTTCCGCCCATCGGCGAAATAAGCCCGCAACATTCGCGCCGAAGACTGCGAGCAGGGACATCTTACCCTGGAAGGAAACACCCTCTATGCGCCGCACGCTCCTCGTCGCGCTTGCAACGCTTACTACCCTGGCCGGCGGCGTCGCCCTGGCGCAGGACGGCCCGCCGCGCGGAATGCCGGCTCCGGAAGACATCTTCAAGCGCTGGGACACCAACAATGACGGCGTCGTGGACCTGGCCGAATGGAAGGCCGCCGGCCGTCCGGAAGAACGCTTCGCGATGATCGACGCCAACAAGGACGGCAAGATCACCCTCGACGAACTGAAGGCCGCGTTCGAAAAGATGCGCCAGCGCCGGATGCAGCAAGGCGGCGGCGAAGGCGGTCCGCCTCCCGGCCCGCCGCCAGGCGGAATGCCGCCCCAGAACTAAAGGAAGCGCCCTCCTACCGACGCTTCCAGCGCCGCCCGGCTTGCCTCCGGGCGGCGCTTTACATTTATCCAGCCAGCCGCCGCCATTGCGTCGCGAACGGCAGGGTTCCGGGCAGCAACAGATCGGCATGGAAGCGCTTGCGATCGAAGTCCGGGCGACGGCGCGCCGCCTCGCGGAGGCGGACGATCTCCAGCCAGGCCAGACCCTGGCCCGCCACGCCGCCCGGCGCGATCGCGGCCCGCTCGACGTCCTGGGCGATCGGCGCGAAGACCGGGGGCGGTCCCTGGACGCGCGCGAACCAGGCCTCGGCCTTCTCGCGGGTCCAGCCCTTGACGTGCAGGCCGGTGTCGACCACCAGCCGCCCGGCCCGAAACAACATCCATTGCAGACAGCCCAGCTCGGCCAGGGGATCGCCCTGGAAGGCGCCCTCCTCGTCGGCGAGCTGCTCGGCATAGATCGCCCAGCCCTCGAGGAATCCGGGACAGGCCAGGCGCGTGCGCAGCGGATGCGCGCCGGCGCCCTCTTCCAGCGGAATCTGCAGCATATGGCCCGGAACCGCCTCGTGATGGACGACGCTGGGCAGGGTCCAGGCGGGCCGACGCCGGATGTCGGCCAGGTCGATATAATAGACCCCCGCCCGTCGGCCGTCGAAGCTGGGCGCGTCGCGATAGCCCTGTCGGGCGGCGGCCTCGTCGGCGCGAGACATCCGCGAGATCCTCGCCGTGAGGGTTCCGGGCGGCGTGGCGGCGAAGGACTTGGGCAAGCGCGCCTTGGCCTTGTCCAGCCAGACGTTCATGTCGGCGACCAGCCTGTCGCGCCCGGTCTCGTCGTCGGCGTATAGCCAGCGCGGATCACGCGCCAGGGCGGCGAGGCGGTCGCCCAGGGGACCGGCGGCGATCCCTCGCCGATCGAGCAGCCGCGCGGCGCGGGCGCCAAAGGTCTGGACCGCCGCGAGGCCTCGCCGGTGCGCCTCGTCCGGATCGATGGCCATGCCCAGGTTCTGCTTCAGAACCAGGGCGTAGTATTCGCGTCCCCACGAAAAGCGGCCAAGGCCCGCCCCCGCCCCC